>CALGMT010000048.1 GCA_937958885.1 uncultured bacterium
CATCTGGGCTGTGCAACCTAAAACCGGCGGTGTCGCATTATTGCCCCGTCTGGCGTGTTCGTGAGTGCGGGGCGAGCCCGCCGGGGTCTTGGTGTGGCGTCTGGGCTGGGCAACCTAAAACCGGCGGTGTCGCATTATTGCCCCGGTCCGGCGTGTTCGTGAGTGCGGGGCGAGCCCGCCGGGGTCTTGGTGTGGCGTCTGGGCTGGGCAGCTAAAAGTCGCCGGGATCTCACCATCGCCCGCGTCCGGCTTATCCGTACGGAGCGAGCCTTTTCCCGGCTAACAGATCACATTGAAGTCTGGCAACGGCGCGGGAATGTGCTACACAAAGGGCGCGAGGAGCTTGTTATGGAAAACCTGATCATTCTGGGCACCGGAGCAGCCGGTCTGACCGCCGCGATTTATGCTGCGCGCGCAAACCTCAATCCGCTGGTGATAGACGGCTTGCAGCCGGGCGGGCAGCTCACCACCACCACCGAGGTCGAGAATTTTCCCGGCTTCCCCGAGGGGATTGATGGCACGGAACTCATGAACCGAATGCGCGCGCAGGCCGAGCGCTTCGGCGCGCGGTTTCAATTCAATGTCGTCGAAAAAGCGCAGCTTTCCGGGACGCCGCTATCCGTCACGCTGGACGACGGCCAGACACTCGAAACCCGCACGCTGATCATCGCGACCGGCGCCAGCGCAAAATATATCGGTCTGCCGAACGAACAAAAACTTATCGGACGCGGCGTCACGTCGTGCGCCACATGCGACGGCGCATTCTACAAAAATGTGCCCGTCGCAGTCGTCGGCGGCGGCGATACCGCGATGGAGGAGGCCAACTTTTTGACCCGCTTCGCGTCGGTCGTGTATCTGATCCATCGCCGCAACGAATTCCGCGCCTCGAAGATCATGGCGCAGCGCGCGCTGTCGAATCCGAAAATCAAGCCCATCTATGACACCGTCGTCGAGGATGTGCTCGATGTGAGTAAAAATGAGGTAACCGGTCTTAAGTTGAAGAACGTCAAGACCGGCGCGCTCTCCGACCTGGAGGTGAAGGCGCTCTTTGTGGCGATCGGGCATCAGCCGAACACCGCGCCGTTCAAAGGCCAGTTGGACATGGACGAGCGCGGTTATTTGATCACGCAGAACACCCGCACCAATGCGCCGGGCGTGTTCGCTGCGGGCGACGTGCAGGATCCCTCTTACCGCCAGGCCATCACCGCCGCGGGCTCCGGCTGTATGGCGGCGCTCGAAGCGGAGCGGTTTCTGGAGGCGCAGGGACACGGATGAAGAAAATGGGGACCCCCTCGGAGTGGGCGACCTATCGTCGCCTGCTCGGCTTTGCGCGTCCCTACGCCGGCCGCATTGTGTTGGGCACGCTGTTCGGTATCCTCTTTGGCGGATCGACCACCGCGCTGCTGGTCACCCTGAAAAACACGCTGGCCAGCGTGTTCGATCCAGAGGCCTACTCGCTCCTCGCGGTGCTCGGCGTCGCGGTCTTCCTACCGTTGTTTGGGGTGGGGCGGGGGTTGGGCGATTTTGTCAGCACCTACATGCTTGAATGGGTCGGGAATCGCGTCGTATTCGACCTGCGCACCGCGCTGTTCACGCGATTGCAGGAATTGTCGATTTCATTCTACGGCGCGAGCCGGACCGGCGATCTGATCTCGCGGACGACGAACGACACGCAACTCGTCGAGCGCGCGGTTTCCACCGTATTGAGCGATCTCGCCAAGCAGCCATTCACGCTGCTCGGCCTCATCGGATTCCTGTTGTGGCTCGATTGGAAACTCGCGCTGATCAGCCTCGTGCTGTTCCCGATCTGCATCATTCCGGTCGCGCTCTTCGGCCGCCGCGTGCGGAAATCCGCTCGCGAGGGGCAGGAAAAGATGGCGGACCTGGTGAGCATCCTCGAGGAAAACATCGTCGGCGCCCGCATCGTGAAGGCGTTCGGCATGGAATCCTACGAGATCGAGCGCTTCGTGGATCGCTGCCGCGCGGTGTTCACCCGGGCGATGCGCGTGACGCGCGCGCGGGCCTCCGTTGAGCCGATCATTGTCTTTATCTCGCTCGTGGGATTTGGCCTGATTCTGCTGTACGCGCGCTGGCGCGAGATGCGGTTCGAGGAGTTTTTCACCTTCGGCGCCGCGCTGGTCGCGATGTACGAGCCGGTAAAGAAGCTCAGCAAGATTCATATGAACATCCAGCAGAGTTCCGCGGCGGCGGACCGGATTTTCGAGCTGCTGGACCAGCCGATTCGCGTTACCCAAAAACTCAATGCGCGCGTATTTACCGATCAAGTTGCGCGCATCGCCTATGAGGGCGTGTGCTTTGCCTACGACGAGCGCCCGGTGCTGCAGGATGTCGCATTCGAGGCGCGCCGCGGCGCGTGTGTTGCGTTCGTCGGCAGTTCAGGATCGGGCAAGACGACGCTGGTCAGTCTGCTCCCGCGCTTTTACGACGTGACCGAAGGGCGCATCCTGATCAACGGGATCGACATTCGCGACCTCACCCTCGACTCCCTTCGCCGCCAGATCGGCCTCGTCACGCAGGATACGGTGCTGTTCAACGACACGGTGGCGCACAATATCGCCTACGGCACGCCCGGCGCGGACCGTGCGGCGATCGAAGACGCCGCCCGCCGCGCCAATGCGCACGACTTCATTATGGCGCTGCCCGACGGCTATGACACTGTGATCGGCGAGCGCGGCGATCGACTCTCCGGCGGCCAGCGCCAGCGGCTCGCGATTGCGCGCGCGCTGTTGCGCAACGCCCCGATTTTGATTTTGGACGAAGCGACCAGCGCGCTCGACACGGAGAGCGAGCGCCTCGTGCAGGCCGCGCTGGATACCTTGATGTCCGGCCGCACCGTCTTCGCGATCGCGCACCGGCTTTCGACCATCCAGCATGCGGACTTGATTTTGGTGCTGGAACAGGGCCGCATCGTCGAGCGCGGCACGCACCGCGACCTGCTCGCCGCCGGTGGCGCCTACAAGCGCCTCTACGACATGCAGTTTCGAGATGTTCCAACCGGATAGAAACAGCAATGAAATCCTATCGCAAAGAATTGTGGTTCAAGCTGCCGACCCGTCGCGGGTTCGTCAACATCACGCCGCAGGTCGAGGCGTGCCTGCGCGAGAGCGGGGTGCGCGAGGGGCTCTGCCTCGTCAACGCGATGCACATCACCGCGAGCGTGTTCATCAACGACAACGAATCCGGCCTACACGCGGACTTCGAGCGCTGGCTCGAAAAACTTGCTCCCGAAAAGCCGCACAGCCAGTACGATCATAACGACACCGGCGAAGACAACGCCGACGCGCACTTGAAGCGCACGATCATGGGCCGCGAGGTCGTCGTCGCGATCACCGGCGGCAAACTCGACTTCGGGCCATGGGAGTGCATTTTTTACGGCGAGTTCGACGGCCGCCGCGACAAACGCGTGCTCGTCAAGATCATCGGGGAGTAGCTGTTCGACGTCCCCGACGCGCTCACCCTTTCGATTTCCAACTGAACTTGCGCGGGGACAGGCCGACCAGGTCCATCGCGCGCGCAAGCCCGTAGGCGCCATACAGAATGGCGAGTGCAGCGGTCATGCCGGGTCTTTTCGCTCTTACGCACGTGCGGGCGGCCAGCGCGAGCAGAAACAGCGGCAGCGGAAGAACAAGCCCGGCGGCGTACGGCCACCGCAGCGCTGCCGCCGCCCCCAGCAGGGCCGCCAATAGAAGCGAGAGGAAAACGGCGGTGAACAGCGGCGCATTGCCGCCGGTCTTCATGCCGCTTTTCTTGAGAATGGTCCGATAGGCCTTTCGATTCGCGTGCCAAACTTGTTGCTTGAAGAAAGCCCTCAACGTCGCCGGCTCGCCCAGATGCACGGCTTTTAGGGCCGGAAGGCCCCATGCGGGGATGCCGGCCATCGTGGCGCGAAAGACAAAATCGGTATCTTCGCCGGTCGCGAGCGCTTCGTCGAAACCGCCGATCTGGTCGGCGATCGCGCGGTGAAAAATCATGTTGCGCGTGGTGATCATGCGGAACCCGTCGCGTTTGACGAGCTGTTCGCCGGCGTCTTCCTCCAGCGCAGGGTTCTTGTTCATCCAGTGGATGTGCCACGCCTCTTGCACCCACGTCGAGGGCGACGGCGGCGCGGCGGGCCATCCAAGGATGAGCGCGGGATATTTTGACAAAAGCCGCGCGGCGTGCAGCAGCCAATCGCTTTCGAGCAGACAGTCGGCGTCCACGAACGCGATCCACTCGCCGTTCGCCTCCTTCAGGCCTCGGTTTCGGCAAACGGGGATATTGGCGCCGGGCAGGACCACGACTTTGGAAAAGCCGAGCCGATACGCGGTTTCCGGCGTTCCGTCGCGGCTGCCGCCGTCGATGAGGATGGTTTCGATCTGTGCGCCCTGCGGTAACGCCAGACGATCGAAGTGTTCCTTTACACGCGCCAGCGCGCGGGCTTCGTTGAACGACACGACTACGAACGAGATCAACATGCGGGCAGTTGTAGCGCGGTCCCGCGGGCGGAGTCCATGCGGATTCCGCCCGCCTCATAGGGCGGCGCCCCCCCATCTTTGTGATTGATCCGCGCCGCCCGCGCCGCGAACCTTGCCGAGCGTGAATATTGTTTTTTTCATGCAAGACACAGGCGCTTTGTATGGCGCGGAGCGCGCGACCTTGGAGCTGGCCTGCGGTCTGCGCGCGGCCGGCGAGGCGCCCGTGTTTTTGCTCCTCGAAGAAGCGCGCTTGCGCGGACGTTCCAGCGCATTTCGCGCTGCGCTGGAGACGGAAGCCTTGCCTGTCCATTCGATTCCCATCCGAGGCAGATGCTCTCTTGCCGCAGCGCGCGAGGTGCGATCGCGATTCGACGAAATCGGCCGCGCCGTGTTGCATGTCACCGGATACAAGGCCTGTCTCCACGCCTGGATGTCGGGTGTTCGCCCCGTTGCGGCGACCGTACACGGATGGCTGTTTCGACCCGACGTGAAGGAGCAATTTTACGGCATGATTGAACGCTTCTGCCTGCGGCGCTTCGATCGGGTGGTTTGCCTTTCCTCTTTTTATGAGGACCTCTTGATCCGCGCTGGAATACGGCGCGAGCGATTGGTGCGTATCCCGACAGGCCTGAATCAGAACGCGATTCCTCCGATGGAACAATGCACAGCGCCGCCTCCTGTGCCGTTCACGTTTTTGCTGGCAGGTCGGTTCAGCGAAGAAAAGAACCACGCGCTCCTTCTTCGCGCGTGCGCTCGGCTTTCGCGCGAGAAGCTGCACGTTCGCGTGCTGCTCGCGGGGGAGGGCCCCTTGCGCTCACGACTCGAGCGCAGTGTGGTGGAACTGCATGTGTCGGATCATGTCCGATTCGTGGGATATGTCCCGATGGCAGAGTTGCTCCCGCAGGCGCACGCACTCGTGCTGTGCTCAACGATCGAGAATCTGCCGCTGAGCATCCTGGAGGCGATGGCGTGGGCGCGACCGGTCGTCGCGACACGCGTCGGCGGGATCCCGGACCTTGTCGAGGATGGGAAAACCGGCCTGTTGGTCCCATCCGATGACGATGCGGCGCTCGCTGAGGCGATGCGCTGCCTGATCGCCGAGCCCGCGCGCGCGGCCGAATGGGGGCGCGCCGGACGCGCGCGAGTGGAATCGCAATTCACGATGGAACGGATGGTCGCTGCCCATGTGGCGCTTTATCGGGAGATCGCCACTCATGCGGCTTGATGCGCGTCCCCAAACGCTCGCGCGCTTGAGCGACGGCGTTTTCGCCTTGTTGCTATGCGCGATCGCCATGTCGTTTGTCGTCGCTGCGCTCGTGGCGATTCGGCGCGGACTGGCGCTGGATGCGTTCGGTTGGGCGGGCGTGGGCGCGTCCGCCGCGATTCTCGTGGCTGTGCTTCGGCTTGCGCTGGAACCGCCCGCCGTTCGTTCCGATTTGCGATTTCTGATGGGCGTCGCGGTCGCGGCGACAGCGGCGCGAGCGTTGATTTGGCTCGCGGCGGCGTCGTACCGGCAGGCGGGCGATTGCCTCTTTATGCTCGATGCGATCCGCCTCCTGGCGCGGGACGGGTTTGGCGATGAGGTGATGCTCCGGCTCGCCGCGCGCTACTATGATGATTATCTGTGGGCGGGCCGTTCCCTACCGTTTCTGCTGCCGCTGGCGCGGCTTTGGCCCGGCTACGAAGTCGAAACGGCGCGCGCGCTGAACCTGCTTCTTTCGCTGGCTCACAATCTGTTGGTGTACGGGTTGAGCCGCCGCCTGGCGGGACGGCGCGTCGCCCGAGCAGCGTATGCGCTGGTGTTCGCCATTCCGATTCATTCCTGGTTGATTCTCGACTACACGCACCAGTACTTCGGCGCGTTCCTGGTGGTGTCGGGGGTGTATTTGCTGGTGCGCGCGTCGGACAGCGCACGTGTGCCAGTCGTCCGCCGGGTGGCGGACGGCGTTCTGTACGGGAGTGTCCTCGCTGCGCTTCATGTGCAAAGCGGCATCGATAAATTCATGCTCGTTGCCGCCGCGATGGCGTTTGTGCTCTTTGCACTCGGGTACGGGCTGCGCGATCCGCGCACGGCGCGGCTCGCGGTCATGCTGGCCGCGGCGGCGCTGGTGTATGCGCCAATCGCACACCGGTTCACGGAATGGCTGAATCAGTATCGGCCCGCTCGCATGAGTTCGCATCCGATCAGTTTTACCGCGCGCGGATGGAACACGGTGACGATGGGGGAATACTACGGCGTGTATGAGCAGATCGATCGCGAGACGCCGTGGCCGCACAAGCCGGATGCGATGAAAGGGCTGATCCTTTCACAAATGGCCTACGAACCGGCCAAGACTCTGCTCGCGCTGCCGCCGGTCAAGGTCGCCAAGTATTTTCTGATCGGCTACGCGACGGCGATCGAACAACAACTGGCGGATGCGAAGGCCCTCCGATTGGAGTCTCTTTTCCGGGGCATGCGCATCGCCTTTGCGCCGGTGTTTTTGCTGCTGGTCGGGTGGGGCCTGTGGAGGATGCTCGGATCCGCCTATGCGCGCACACCCGATCTGGTGTTTGCAACCGGCGTCCCGCTGCTGTTCTGCGCGGTGTACCTCGCTGCCGGAGAGACCTCGCCTCGCTATTCGTTCCACGTGCACGGTCTGTTGGCCGTGTTGGGTGCGATGGCTTTCGCATCGGCAAAAAACGGATTGGCCTGGTATGTGCGGGCCCGGCGAGTGGGCGGCTGGGCTGCGGCGGTCGCGCTGGTGCTGCTGCTTGCGGCCGCGGCGGCGCCGAAAATCATTCGAACCGCCGCCGCGCCGCTGTTGTTGGCGGACCTCCGCAGTGCGACCTACGATGACGGGAGGCCCATTCCTGCCGACTCCACGGTGTTCACGCGAGTCGCAGGCGACCGAATGCAGCAAATCCTTCTCAACCCGCCGCACAATCGTCCGATGGCTTCCTTTTTTGTATGGCCGCTGAAATCTGCTGGCGAGTCTGCCAATGCGCGGTTCGTCGTGGAGTGGCGGGATCAAACGATTCTCGATGAGCCGATCCGGTCGATGCGTCATATCCGACGCTTTGAATTCGATACCGGCGGTGAGGAGGGCTTGTTGCGCGTGCGTGTGGCCGGAGATGCGGAAAAGGAAACAGAGACACTCGTGCGCTGGGGCTACATTCGTTACGATCCAAATCAATGAATGGTCACGACTTCAAATGGCGCGTTCACTTGATGGATGCGCTCTATGTCGCCGGCGTCGCCGCGTATTTGGCTGTTGGATTCTGGGTCCACCTGCGGGCCGATTTGGCGTTTCCTTTTCCGTGGAATGACGAGGCGTGGACGCTGTTTCCCGCCAAAAACGTCGCGTTGTACGGCAGAATCTGGGCGCCCGAACTAAATGCGGAGAAGGTCATCTTTTGTTATCCGGTTCACGATGCGTTCCTCGGCGTGATGACGTTGGTTTTTGGCCAAGGGCTTTTATGGGCGCGTCATCTTTCGGGAGTCTGGATGGCGCTGGCCTTTATCCTGCTGACCATTGTTTTTTGCCGCGATTCGCTTCGGTTTCCGCTCTTAATCATCGCCGGCTGGTTTTTTGTGTCCGCGCCGATGATCGTGGCGGGCAACATGGTGCGGCCGGAAGCGCTGATGATGGCGCTGGCGTCGGGCGCCTTGCGGGCGATGGATCGGAATCGACCTTGGTTTGCGATGGGGCTCGGCGCGGCGGGTGTCGCGCTGCATCCGAGCGGCCTCGTGGTGATGGGGTTCATGGGCCTCGCCGCTCTCATCGATGCAATCCGCCGGCGCGTCTGGCCGCGCGGGTGCGATTGGGCGGCGCTCGGACTCGGTGCGCTCGCGGTCGGTTATTTGCTCTACATCGCGGCGGCGCACTGGGCCGATCTGCGCGAATGGTATCTGGCGACGGCCTCAGAGCAAATGACGCAGACGGCCGACGCCGTGCTCGCCTCGAAATGGACGCGGCAGTTCTTGCTTCCCGCCTTGATTCTCGCGGCCTTGTCGCTCGCTTTTGCGCCGCGCGCGCGTATCGCCGCGTTGCTCGCGGTGGGATTTGCCCTGATGCCCGCGATCCGCACGCAGATGTGGTACGACAGCTATCGCGTCTTCGCCATTGTGCTGATGTTGGCGGCGTCGGCGCGCCTTCTTGACGCGCTGGCCAATCGTTGTTGCCGTTGCGGGTGTAACATGCGCGGCGGATCCGCTTGCTGGAACCTCCTGTTCGTCGCGCTGGCAGCGTTCCCCATGTTGCGCGCCTACCGCAGTCAGTGGCTCGAAGGGCCGCGCGGCTATCCGCGCGACATGACATGGGGGTGGGGGATGCGGATGAGCGACGGCACGCCCTACTACCTCGAAAGCGACCGCGCGGCCGTCGAGGCGGCGCTGCGGGAACGACTGGGTGAAACGGCTCAACGCCTCACCGTGCTGCCGGAGGCCGACATGATCCTGATGTGGCGCGGTCTCGGCGCGCATCAATTTTACATGCCGGTGCGCGCGAAGGTATCTCCAGACGCCATCATCTTGCGACAATCGCGCTACAAGCCCGACTGGGTGCGCGAGGTGCATGAACAGAAAGCGGCGCGCTATGTTCCGCTAGGCGAGCTGCATCGGCGCGATGAAACGGAAGTGTGGACGCTGTGGGTGCGTCCCGATCTGCTACGCGCGCCGGACGATAAATAGATTCTTCTCAAGCCACCAGACAGAGCCCTGCCGCCCCATCGCGGCGCGCAGCGTGTCGGTCATATCGCGGTCGAGTCGATAGCCGCGCTGCTCGAACTTCTGCGCCCAGTAGGTCCACGGCTGTTCGTTGATGTGATCGACCCCGCCCTGACCCGGCTGCGCGGCGGAAAACGCGATGACCGGCGCCAGGCGCGTCATGCTGTCAACCAGCGTATCCGACGCAGCCGCGGGCAGGTGTTCGCCGACCTCGAAGCAAATCGCGAGATCGAACGTGCGCTCGCAGAGCAGCGGTTGCGTGAGGTCCGCGTGCCTCACGTGGGCGCGGTCGACTTGCGCGCGCTCGATCGCGGCGAGGCTGCCGTCGTAGCCGAGAATCTCCAAACCGGCTTGCTTGAAGAAGCGCAGGTACACCGCGGATCCGCAGCCGATATCAACCACGGATTTCGGCTTCAGCGCGTCGATCAGTATCCGAACGACCTCCTGTGCGGACGGTTCCGTCCACGCCTCCTCCGCGGCGAAATAGCGATCGCTATAAATCGCCTCCATGTGGGATTTGCCGCGAACGCGGCACGTCCATTTGACGAAGTTCAACCACGCCTGATGCAGCGCCCCGACAATGCGGAGCAGGCCGGTCCGGCGCAACCAGCCCACGATGGCGTTGCGGAGACTCATGCCTTCGGCGCCTCGTCCAGCCAGCCTCCGCGCCGATCGACCAAATAGAGCGGGCGCCGCTTCGATTCGTCGAAAATGCGGCCGAGATACTCGCCGATGATGCCCAGCACCATCAACTGCACGCCGCCGAAGAATATGATGACCGCAATGGTGGACGCCCAGCCGATCGGGGCCGTCGGATCAGCGATTTTTACCGCCACGGCATACACCAGGTACAGCAGCCCGAGGGCACCCGCCGCCATGCCGAGCAGGCTCGCGAGCTTCAACGGCACGGTCGAGAAGGAGATGATGCCGTCGAACGCGAGCTTGAGCAGGCGGCTGATGTTGTACTTGGTCTGGCCCGCCGCGCGCGCGGAGCGGTCATACGGGTGGCCGATTTGACGAAAGCCGGCCCAGCCGCGCATGCCGCGGATGAACCGGTTGTGCTCGGGCATCGCGTTGATCACATCCACCACGCGGCGATCCATCACGCAAAAATCGCCGGAATCCAGCGGGATCTCGATGTTCGCCATCTTCTTGAGGATGCGATAGAACGCGGCATAGGCGAATCGGAGCAGCGCGCCCTCTTTGCGGTTTTTTCGCACGCCGTACACCACGTCGAACCCTTCGCGCCACTTCTCCACCATCTCCGCGAGCGCTTCCAACGGGTCCTGAAGATCCGCGTCGATCACGCCGATCACGTCGCCGCGAATGTGCGCCAGTCCTGCCGAGACGGCGGTTTGGTGGCCGAAATTGCGGGAGAAACTCAAGTAGGCAAAAGCGGGATTAGCCGCGCATGCCTCGTGCAGCAAGAGGGCCGTGCGGTCGCGGCTGCCGTCGTCGACGAACAGCACGCGAATGGGATAGCGGGATGAGCGGATGAAGGCCGCCAGCGCATCGGTGAGTTTGGGCAGGACCTCCTCCTCGTTATAGCAGGGGATCACGATGCCCAGCTCGAAATCGTGTGTTCGGGGTGTGTTCATGTCGGCGGCGCGCTGCCCTCGCACAACTCGCGGATAGCTTGTAGTTTGGCGCGGGCATGCGTGTCAAACGAATGGTGGGCTTCCACTTCGGCGCGCGCGGCGCGAGCAATGCGCGTTCGGAGAGCATTATCGTTCAACAATCGGCGCAGCGCCGCCTGCAACCCTGCTGCATCGCCTGGCTCGACCAACAATCCTGTTTCCCCGTCCCGAATATAGTCCACGGTACCCGCCACGCGGGTCGCCACGACGGGTTTGCCCAGCGTCATGGCTTCCAGCGCGACGACCTGCCCCGTGGCGCGTTCGGTTGACCGCAGCGGGATTGCGACGAGCGTGCACCGGCGTAGGCGGTCCAGATAGGCGTTGTAATCCAGTTCCCGAAGGACAGAGACGGCGGGGGGCAGGCTTTTCGGCATCGGATCGCCTCGTCCGCAAATGATGACAAGCGGGTACTCCAAACCGCGGAAGGCCTCGATCAGCGTCGGGTAATCGCGCAGCGAACGTCCGGCGGCGAGCACGAAGCCGTCGTCTTGATTCGATATCGGTTGATCGGCCAGTGTGCTGTTGAGCGGAACGAAGCGGATGCGCTCGCGCGGCACGCCGTAGCGCGCCGATAGCGAATCGATTTCCGCGCGGCTATTTGCCAGCAGACCGACGGCGCGGCGCGCGACTGCTCGATAGAGCGATGTTTTTAGCCGCCAGAGCAGGCCTGGTTGAGGATCGTCGATAAAGACTTCTGTCATCACCTGGCGCGAGGCGCGACCCGTCAGCAGGCAGAGCAATCCATAAGCCATCGACTCGCGGACGCCCAGTGTGACGACGACATCATATCGGGCGCGAAGGCGAAAGAGCTTCCACGCCTGCCGCCACGGACCCGGTTCGGCGCGCAGCCCGCGTCCGTGCTCCGGGTGAATGGAATCCACCGCTTCGCGCCACACGGCGCTTTGCCAATACGCCATATTGGTCACGAGGCGCGGCGACGAAGTGGGGCTATTCGCGGACACGCGGATACGCTAGGGAAATGTCTTCAAAAAACAATGCTCGATTGATCGGTTGCGCCGATTAGAGTGCTGCCGTTTATGTGCGGGATTAATGTCATCGTTGCGCCTCGCGCGGCGCGTCTAGCGGATGTCCTCGAGCGGATGAATGACCGGATCGCGCACCGCGGCCCGGATGGCGACGGGGTTGCCGCGTTCGATCAGTGTTTGCTCGGACACCGCCGCTTGAGCATCGTTGATTTGGAAGGGGGCGCGCAGCCGATGTTCGATGCAAGCGGCGCGCGCTGCGTGACATTCAATGGGGAGCTATACGGATTTCGGGAAATTGTGCCGCGGTTGACGTATCCCTTTCGCACGCGGTCCGACACGGAGTTGTTGTTGGCGCTATACGATCGGTACGGCGCAGAGATGATGCCGCATGTGCCGGGGATGTTCGCTTTCGCGATCTGGGACTCACGCGAACAACGACTGTTCGCCGCGCGAGATCGAATGGGCGAAAAGCCGCTCTACTACGCGCGGCTGCCCGATGGCGGTCTCGTCATGTCCTCGGAAATTAAGGCCATTCTCGCTTCGGGGCTGGTGACGGCGTCGCTTGATCCCACCTCGTTATCGCACTATTTGCTGTTCGGATACTCGCCGCGCGGGCGAACCATCTATCGCGAAATTGACAGCCTGCCGCCCGCTCACGCGCTGAAGCTCTCGGCGGGCGCATTGTCCATTTTTCGCTATTGGTCTCCGCCGCCACCTCGCGAGCAGATGGACGAACAGGCAGCAATTGAAGAATTCAAGGAACTACTCGATCGAGCGGTTCGGCGGCAGCTTGTCGCCGATGTCGAGGTCGCCGCGTTTTTGAGCGGGGGGTTGGACTCGAGTTCCGTTGTACGCCTGGCGTCGCGGCAAAACCCATCGCTGCGCACGATTTCATACGGATTTGAGGCGCCGTATTCGGAGCTCGGCTATGCCGCCGAAGTGGCGGCGCATTGCGGCACTCGGCACGTCGAGGTCCATGACGCCGATCAGGATGTCCCCGCGTTGGTTCGGCGAATGGCTGAGGTATATGACGAGCCGTTTTTTGACAGTTCCGCCGTGCCGACATGGTTGATCTGCCGGCGCGCAGCGGAACTGGTGAAAGTCGTGCTGACGGGAGACGGGGGCGACGAAATCGTCGGGGGATACAATTTCTGGTATAAGCCGATCATCGCGATGCACGAGCGGCATCCGCGCACGACCGCGTGGAAAAGTTTGCTGTTTGCGGCGACGCGTATCGCCCAGCGCGCGGGGGTTTCCCGGCCCGCATGGGATGAGTTCACCCGGTTGTACGGCTTGCGGCGTCGATGCGGCACAGTGCCCGCGGCCCATTGGTATCAGCAGCGCGTATTTTCGCCGAGGGATCTCCGTTCCTGGGGCCTGCCGAACATCGACCTGAAGTCGGCCAACCGATTCCCTGACGAGCCGTCTTCGATGTTTCGTATGGATCTTGAGCACTACATGCCGGGCGACATTCTCGTGAAAACGGATCGCGCGTCGATGGCGCACGGGCTGGAGCTGCGCGCGCCGTTTCTCGATGTGGATCTTGTGGAGTTTTGCCTTTCGCTTCCGTATTCGCTCGTGATCAAAGACATGACCGATAAATATCTGTTGCGCAGCGCCATGAAGGGCGACTTGCCCGCATCGCTGTTTAAGCGTCACAAGCAGGGCTTCGGCGCGCCGTTGTCCGAATGGCTGTCGCGTTGTGCGGAGTTGACCGCGGAAGCGCTGTTCAAACCCTCGCTGCGATTGTACGATGTGTTGCCGAACATCAATCCTGATGCGGTGCGCCGGATGAGCGATTGCCATCGGTGGAGTTTGTTGATGCTCTCATTGTGGTTGGAGGAGAGGCGCGGCTAAGCACTATGCATATTTCCTTTGCCGATTATTTTTCGGACCCTGATTCGCACGAACCGCTGCGCCTTGAAATCGAGCGGCGCGAGGGGGATCGCGTGATCGATGGGGCGCTGGTATCCGCCTCCGCGCGCTATCCGATTCGGAACGGTGTGCCGCGATTTGTTCCGCCGCAGCCCAATTATGCGCAATCGTTCGGATGGCAGTGGAGACGGTGGCCGCGGCTGCAGTTCGAATCTGAGAATCGCGGCAAGCCGATGGAGAATCACACGCGTCGAATGTGGGAGCGTATCACGGGCTGGGAGAGCCACCCGTCGCGTGGCGAGGGGCGTGTCATGGTGGACGTCGGATGCGGACCGGGCCGGTTCGTCGAGATCGCCAGAGAGAAAGGCTATCGTGTCATAGGTGTTGACTACAGCGAGGTTGTCGATGTTGCTGCAGAAAACTTCAAATCGGATCCGGATGTCTGCATCGTGCAGGGCGATGCGCTCAAGCTTCCGCTGAAAACGGGCGGGGTGGAGGCCGTGTACACGACCGGCGTGCTGCATCACACGCCGAATCCGCGAAGAGGGGTTGAGGAAATTCATCGTGTCGTCGCTTCCGGCGGATGGGCGTCAGTGAATGTGTATGGAAAGAATTCGTATTACGATAATCCCAAGGTGCAGGCGTGGCGTCGGCTTTTTAACTGGCTGTGGCCCACGCTGGGACCGCGACCGGCTTTGGCCTATGCCTATTTCTCCGCCTACGTCACAAGGCCGCTATTGCGTCATGTGCATCCACTCGGCCGGGTGATTCGCTTCTTTATGCCTTTATGCGAGCTGCCGGACCGCGAGTGGACCTTGCTCGACACCTTCGACAGCGTGACGCCTGCCTATCAATCCGCGCACGAAAGCTATGAGGTGTTTTCTTGGCTCAAGGGAGTCGGATTCACGGACATTGAGCCGACCAACTGGGGATTTTGCGCATATCGGGGCGTCAAACGTTGAGGGCGGGTCGGGCGTGAACAAGCCACTGGTAAGCGTGCTCATGGCGTCCCATCGCGCCGATCCGGCGCTTGTGGCGGCCGTGGACAGCATCCTCAACCAGACCTATCCGCTTCTGGAGCTTGTTTTGGTTGATGATGGGGCGCCGGGCGGTTTTGGGCTTGATATCGCAACGCGTATTCAGCGCGACCGGCGAATCCGCTTGCTGCGGAATGAATCCAATCAGGGATTGGCCACTTCGCTGAACCGCGCGATGGCCGAGGCGCGCGGCGCATATTGCGCGCGGATGGATGCCGACGATATTTCGCGCCCGCACCGGATCGCCAAGCAGGTCGCGTTTCTCGAAGATCATCCGCAGATTGCGATATGCGGGTCGGCCGTTTGCAAGCGGGTGAGCGGCCGAGGGCATCGTGTGCAGTTTCCTCGTTCAGATGCCGAGATCCGCGCGATGCTGTTGTTTCATTCGGCCTTTGCGCACCCGTCCGTGATGTGGCGGCGCGCAGATTTTGAACGCATCAATCTTCGCTACGAAGAATCCTTTTTGACGGCTCAAGACTACGAGCTGTGGTCGCGCGCACTCGGGCCATTGCGCGGGGCGAATCTGCCGGATGTTCTGCTCGATTACAATTGCCACTCCGACCAGGTCACGGCGAAGCGCTATAAGCAGTCTATTGCCTACACGCGGGCGGTTCACGAGCGCGTGGTGCGGAGGTTGATCCCGGATGCGGCGGCGGAACAGATGGCGCTGCATGCCCGCATCGCGATTCCGCACGATGCGTTCGATCTCGCCGCGCTAAAGGATGCCGAGCAGTGGCTGCTGGCGCTGATCGAGGCAAATGAGCGGCAGCAGGTGTACGACCGCCGAGCGTTGAAGCGCATTTTCGCCCGGCAATGGGCGATGATTTGCGGCATGTCGGCAGGGGAGGGGATGCGGGCGTTTGCCCGATACCTCGCGAGCCCGCTTTCGGCGCCGCTCGGGTCGGCAAGCGCGGCCGCCAAGCTGTTCGCGCGCTGCGCGTTCAGGCGGCCCGGCTGAGCCAGGTCAACTTTCGCGATCTCGCGGGTTGCAAATGGGGTTGATGAATGCCGCGAGCCAGCATACCGTGCGCACCGATTATGCAGCAGTCTTCGCCTACATCTGTCGAGGCGCCGCGCGTCAGCATTGTCACGAGCACCTACAATCGCGCACAGGTGATCCGGCAGGCGATCGAGTCGGTCCTCGCGCAGGATTACCCGCATTGGCAAATGTGCATCGTCGGCGATTGCACGCCGGACGACACGGCCGGCACGGTCGCCTCCTATAACGATCCGCGGCTGGCGTTCTACAACCTGCCGGAGAAATCGCCGCCGCGCGCGCACGGGGCGATCGCGAAGAATCACGCCATCTTCAAGATGGCGAAGGCGCCGTATATCGCGTATCTCGATGATGACGATATCTATCGACCGAACTACTTGAGCACGATGATGGGCTATTTGGAGGCGCATCCGGAGGCTGTGCTGCTCTATTGCCGCTGCATGTATCGCGACAAGCGGACCGGGCGCCGGGTGTGGGGGAATCCTTTCCAGCGTTGGCTGCACGGCTATTCGCGCGAGAAACTCAAGCGGTACAATTTCATCGACACGGATTGCGTGATCCACAAGCGCTCGGTGATCGACGAAGTCGGCGGGTGGGATCCGAATTTCTATTTCGACGACTATGAGCTCTGGCTTCGCATCAGTGAGAAATACGATTTTCACTATCTCAATAAAGTCTTGGTCGAGAAATTCGTGCAAGAACCGCCATTTCTCGTGCGGGCGTGGACCAAGGGGCTAAAAATCCTTCGACATGGGCGGACAAATCCGCTCGAGTAGTTAACCATGAGCACGGCAGCCGCTGTTGTGTTTATTTCGCTGGCGCTGCTGGCCTACATCTATGTCGGATACCCCGCATGGACGGCGCTGCGTGCGCGGCTGTTCCCCAAACCCATTCGGCGCGGTCCGTTCAACGGGCGCTATTCCGTGCTGATCGCCTGCTTCAACGAAGCGGAGACCATTCTGGCAAAAGTGGAGAGTCTGCTGAACCAGACCGTCGCCGACCAAATGGACCAAATCCTGATTGGCGTGGATGGCGCTACTGACGCCACGGCAGAAATAGCGAGATCGATCGGTGATTCGCGCGTATCGGTTCATGTTTTTGAGAGCCGGCGCGGCAAGCCCGCTGTCATCAATGATTTGCTGCAGCACGTCCGCAGCGAAATTGTCGTCATGACGGATGCCCGTCAGCGCGTCGAGAAGACTGCTGTCGCCCGTCTGCTGGCGTGCCTTCATGATCCGACTGTCGGAGTAGTGTCGGGAGAACTGGTGTTCGAACAGGCGGAAGGGACCGCGACGGCGCAAGGCATGGGATTATATTGGAATTACGAGAAATGGATCCGCAACAATGAGGGGCTGGCGGCTTCTGTACCCGGCGCGACCGGAGCGCTTTATGCGATTCGAAGATCGCTGTTGAAGCCGATTCCGTCCAACACGCTGTTGGACGATGTCGCCTATCCGATGCAGGCGGTTATGGCCGGCACGCGCTGTGTGTTCGAGAGTGGGGCGGTTGTATTCGACCGTCCTTCCTGCGATCCGCGCCAGGAAGCGATCCGAAAGCGCCGCACCATAGCCGGCGTTTTTCAGCTCATGAGGCTTTATCCCGGCTGGCTGCGGCCTTTGAAGAATCCGATCTGGGGAGCCTACGTTTCCCATAAAGTGCTGCGCCTGGCCTCTCCGTGGCTGCTGGCGCTGACCTTTGCCGG
>CALGMT010000049.1 GCA_937958885.1 uncultured bacterium
GGGCAGGTCTTGATCAACGGCGGCACACTGATGATGACCGACAACGTCATGAACCCCGGGGGCCCTCCCAACACCGCGATCCAGGCCAGCTTCGGTCATCTGCAACTGATCGTTAAAGATGGACGCCAGTGGTGGGAGCGCGCCATTGCTGCCGGATGCACGGTGCTCGCGCCCTACCAGTGGGAGGGTTGGGGTCAAACATGCACTATACACTATGCAACCGCCGGCCGAGTGCTTCGACGAGGCGCTTTTCCTCGGGCCGGAGTCGCGTGCGGCTCATGTTCACAGCGCTCGCGCTCACCCCGCCATAGCGCTGCCCGATTTCGCCCAAGCTCGCTCCACTCAACCGCGCGGCCAGCGCCATCGCCACCCGCTTGGCGGCGCCACCCACATGCCCGTGCTTCCTCAACACTTCCAGCTCAACTCCGTAATGAGCGGCCACCGCGCGATCCAGCGCGTCCCAATCGTACGATCCCCTTTCCGCCGCGCGGCGTTCCCCGGAGTCGATTTCCTCTGTGCCGACGATGCCCCCTGCCGATTTCAGCGCCTGCGCCAGCTCCTCATCATCTCCGGCCACCATCGCCTCCGTATAGGCCCGGTATCGCGCCCCCGCTTGCCGGGGCGTCCGGCCGTACTGATTCAGTACTTCAAGGTTCAGCCAGGGCCAGGACGAGCGCCCGGCAACGTACGACGGATAGCTGCTCCAGCGGTAACCTCGCAGATGGCGCACCGCCTCTTTCGCCGGCGCGTTCCGCCACTTTGCCGTCTTCACGGGGTTGAGATGGATGTAGCGGGTCAACCGCAGCAAATACTCATCCTCGGTGACTAGTAGCGCCTTGTACCGCCCTTGGAACACGTGGCCCGGGCGCTTGTGTTTATACCGATAGTACAGCGCGTAGCTCGTGTTGAGGCATTGCATGAACCGGTTGAGGTTTCCGCGCAAGGTTTGCACCAGCAGGTGGTAATGGTTGTCCATCAGCACGAACGCATGGACCACCACCCCGTAGCATACCGCCCGCTCGCCGAGCTGCTCGAGAAACCGCTCCCGGTCCCCGTCCTGGTGAAAGATCGCCTGCCGCGCATTCCCCCGACTCGTCACGTGGTAGCGCGCACCCTCGAACAACACCCGCGATTTCCTCGGCATGCCCCCACCATCCTACACCCACCGCGACCCGTCAATAGTGTATAGTGTATGTTTGACCCGGTATACTGTATGTTTGACCCGGTATACTCCGGTATACTCTTCACGGATGGTGGAGGCGGGGGGAATTGAACCCCCGTCCGCATAAGCGTCACTTGAGCTTCTACGCGCGTGTTCCGTAATTAAGTCTCGCCCGGCGGACTGCCTACGGACAGGCCATCCACCGCGCCAGCACCCACGATGGGTACATCCTTGGTCCCCGGGTACTCGGTTCCTCGGACGCCCTGCTGTCGTCGTTTCATCCCCCGAGCAGGAGTGAGGGGCGAAACGTCGCGGCGAATTAGGCCGCGAGAGCCAGCTCTTCGTTGGCTTGTGTGTTGTTCCCGCATTTTTTACGAGGCCAAGCGGGGTCCTCGGCGCGCGACCCAAGCTTCAACCTACACGTCGAAACCTGGACGCCCCCAATAAAAATAACGTATACCATTATCGGACCATGCGCAACTCAATCGCCCAGCGCTAAATTCAAGGCAAGAAGGGAATAGGCCGTAACCAACACAGGGTCCGCTTCCCACCAGCGGCCTTCGTCATTTTTCCAATAGCCGGTGCCGTCAGCCTCAAAACGCTGAATGCTCAACAATTTCTTGATCAACGCCTCACGCCAGTTGATCGGTCCCGCGCGATCGAGAACGAGCACGTCCTGCCCCATGACCGACAACGCCTTCGCGAGGGTATGGAAATAGTAATACAGTCCCTGTTGGTCCATACCGGGATTCTCATCCAACGTAAAATGGCGTAGCGACCAGTCAAACGCGCTCTGCACGCGCGGGTCCTGCTTGTCGACATCGGCATAGATGAAACTCAACAGGCCCGCATACGTCATGCTGCCGTAGGAGCGCAAGTGCACCCGCCCATCGGCGTTCGTCACGCTGCCGGCCATGCTGGAATCGGGTTTGTAGGCGAACCCGCCGTACTCGGCGGGATCGTCGGTCGCCCACGGCTGGTCGTTCGACTCGGGCCGGTTCTGCACGCGCTCGATAAACCGGCGCGCCGCCGCCCAATCCAGATCCACCCGACCATCGCCCTGCCGGCGCAAATCTTCGACGCTCTCTGTCAGCCGCATCGCCTCGAATGCGAGATACGAATTCGAGAGATCCGCATAGGCGCGATCCGTCGCGGCATCGTAGCCCATGCCGCCGTAGTAGATGTCGTCGCCAAAATGCTGCGTACCGGCGATGACCTGGCGCGCGCGCTGGATTACCGGGATTAAATCCTCGCGTCCGACCGCGTGCAGCGCGACCATCGCGAGCGCAGTGTTGTAGTTGCACAACCCGCCGCCGCGCCGCTGCACGCTCGGTTCGCGGCAGATCGCGCCGTTTTCGTTCACGCACGACAGGATGTAGTCGACCGCGCGCGCCACCGCCGGGTCGTTTGCATACCCGCTGCGCACCAACGCCCAGACCGGCAACGCGGTCAGCGCCGGGAAATCGGCGTTCGACCAGTGTCCTTCCGGCGCCTGCCGCGCAAGGAGCCACGCCGCCGCGCGGTCGCGCGCCGCGTGCGCCTCGCGGCGCAGCGATTCGGAAACGCCCGCCGCCGTCTGCCCGCTCCGCAACTCCACCGGTTCCTGCGCTAAAACAGGCAGCGCAGCCAGCGCGGCGCTCATCACGAGATATTTCAACATAAATCCAACCTCATTCGGGTTTGATCGTTTAACGAACCATGCCGGCCGGCGGTTCAATCGCTGCGCGCCGCGAGAAGGATGGGGTGACCGACGGGATTCGAACCCGCGACATTCAGGGCCACAACCTGACGCTCTGCCAGCTGAGCTACGGCCACCGCCAAAACAGATTAAGTACTCATGCCTCGCCGGCTAAATCAATCCTATTCCACCGGGTCGCGCTTTACACAGATCGGACTTTCCATCGCCCCACAGCTCCCTACACTCGCGCCATGGACTCCGCATGGTCACAACTCGCCGGCAATACACCCATCTGGGTCGGATTGCTCGCATGGGCCGCCGCACAGTCGATCAAAATGACCCTGGCGTGGCGCAAGACCCGCGAATTCGATTTTCGCTATTTCGTCAGCACCGGCGGGATGCCCAGCGCGCATTCCGCGGCCGTATGCGCGCTCGCCGCTTCGGTCGGCTTCGCCGCCGGCCTCGATTCGCCGATCTTCGCGGTCGCCCTCGCGTTCGCCGTCATCGTGATGTTCGACGCGCAGAGCGTCCGCCGCGCGGCCGGTCAGCAGGCGCGCCTGCTCAATCAAATCGTCGCCGAATTGTTCAAGGAACATCATCTCTCCGGCCACAAACTCGCCGAGCTGCTCGGCCACACGCGGCTCGAAGTCTTTTTCGGCATGCTGCTCGGCATCCTGATCGCAATTGCCGTCGAAGGGGTCCGCCGCTGGTAAGGCGCCCTGTTTGCGCTTGCGTTCCGCAGCCCTGCATTTACTATTGATAAACATGTATCAATTTGTGATTCGCCTCGTTTCGCTCGTGCTCGCGGCGGCGGCCGCCGCCGCGGTCGAAGCCGCGCCGCTGCGCGTCATCGCCACCACGTCAATCCTGGCCGATGTCGCGCGCGCGGTGGGCGCGCCGGACGCGGAGGTCTCGGCGCTGATCCCCGGAACCGTCGACCCTCATGCGTTCGACCCCGGCCCGCGCGATATGGCCCGCCTGCAGGAGGCGGACCTCGTCCTCGCCAACGGCCTCGGGCTGGAAACCTTTCTCGACAAGATTCTCGCCGCCGGAGGCGCGCGACGGGCGGATCGCCTCGTCGTCGTATCCGAAGGACGCGAGCCGCGCGGCTGCGATAAAGACCCCGACGCCGAAAACGACCACGCGCACGGCGAAGCAGATCCTCATGTCTGGTTCGACCCCACGTGGGTTCAGCTCTGGGCGGATAACATCGCCACGGCCTTCGCGGCGCGCGATCCGGCCAACGCCGACGCCTATCGCGCGCGCGCCGACGCCTATCGCGCCGAGCTGGAGGCGCTGGACGCGGACCTCCGCGCGACCTTCGACGCCATCCCTCCCGAGCGGCGCGCGCTTGTCACAGACCACGACGAATTCGGCTATCTCGCGGATCGTTACGGCCTGCGGATTATCGGCGCGATTCTGCCCAATGTCACCACCGTCGCGGAGGTCTCCGCCCGCGAGCTGGCCGCGCTTCAACGCACCATGCGCGAAACCGGTGTTCGCGTGATTGTCGTTGGGCATTCCGCCAATCCCGCGCTCGCGGACCGGCTGGCGCGCGACCTCGGCGCGCACGTTATACGCCTGCACACCCACGCGCTCGGCCCAGCGGGTTCGCCGACCGATTCCTATCTGGGGTTCATGCGACACAACGCCGGACAACTCGCCGCCGCGCTACGCGCGGAGGCCCCTTGAGCGAAGCCCCGTCAACCAATCCCCTGCTCTTTCGACACGCGGTCCACCAAGCCGACGCCCCCGCGCTCCACGTTTCGGGCCTCACGGTCAGCTATGGCGGCCGCCCTGCGCTTGAATCGGTATCGCTCGACATGAAGGCCGGCGAACGCGTGGCGGTCGTCGGGCCAAACGGCGCGGGCAAGACCACGCTGTTCAAGGCCATCGCTGGGCTGGTCCAGCCGGACGCGGGCGAAGTCCGCGTTTTCGGCCATCCGCCGCGACGCCACGCCTGCATTGCCTATCTCGTGCAACGCAGCGCGGTGGACTGGCGATTCCCGGTGACCGTCCGCGATGTCGTGCTGATGGGCCGCACGCGCGAAATCGGCCTCTTCCGACGTCCGCGCGCGACGGATCTCGCATTTGTGGACCGCTGCATCGAGCAGGTGGGGCTGACCCCGCTCGCCCATCGTCAGATTGGCGAGCTCTCCGGCGGCCAGCAACAACGCATGTTCATCGCGCGCGCGCTCGCGCAGGAGGCGGAGTTGATGCTGCTGGACGAGCCGTTCAACGGGCTCGATCACCAAACCGAGCATGAATTGCTGGCGCTGCTGGAAACCCTCGCCGGGCGCGGCGTCGCCATCCTTGTCGCCACGCACGATCTCGATGTCGCGGCTACGCATTTCGACCGCGTGCTGCTCTTGAACCGCCGCGTTATCGCGTGTGACACGCCGAAACAGGTCTTTAGCGCGGATCGGCTGACCGCCACCTTCGGCCATCATGCGCGCACGATTCGCCTCGCCGATGGGATGGTCTTTGTCAGCGACAGCTGCTGCGGAGGCGGCGCGCCGTGAGCGACTGGGCGACATTTCTCGTCGAACCGCTGCACTACGCCTTTATGACCCGTGCGCTGGCGGCGGTCGTGCTGGTCGGCGTGGTCTGCGCGGTGCTCGGCGCGTTCGTGATTTTGCGCGGCATGGCCTTTCTCGGCGACGCGCTTTCGCACGCGATTCTGCCGGGTGTCGCCGCGGGATATCTCGTGCATGGCGGCGCGCGCGGGCCGCTCTTCTGGTGGGCGCTCGGCGCGGCGCTTGTCTCGGCGTTCGGCATTGGCGCGATTGCGCGCGGCGGGCGACTTCGGGAAGACACCGCCATCGGCATCATCTTCGCCGGCATGTTCGCGCTCGGCATCGCGCTCGTCTCCACCACGCGCAGTTATGCGGTGGACGTGACGCACATCTTGTTCGGCAACGTCTTGAGCGTCAGCGCGACGGACCTCTGGCGGATCGGCGGATTCGGCGCGCTCGCGCTCGGTCTCGTCGCGCTGCTCTACAAGGAGTTGCTCGCGTTGACGTTCGACCCGATCCTCGCCGCGACGCTGCGGCTGCCCGTCCGATTGCTGCACAACCTGTTGCTCGCGCTGCTCGCGCTCGCCGTGGTGCTCGCGCTGCAGGCGGTCGGCGTCGCGCTGGTCATCGCCCTCCTCGTGACGCCCGCGGCAACGGCGTCGCTGGTGACGCGTCGACTGCCCGCGATGATGGCCTGCGGGGCGGGGATCGCGGCGGCGTCCGGCGTTGTCGGGATTTATCTTTCTTATTACGCCGGCGTCGCGCCCGGCCCGGCGATTGTGCTCGTGTGTTCGCTCTGCTTTATCCTCGCGTTCGCCCTGACCCGCGGGAGACGGTAGAGCGCTGCGCATTCGACGCTGTCGCCGTGCGCGCCAACAGCAAACCCCTCTCCCGTCGCACGGGAGAGGGTTGGAGTGAGGGCCTTCGATCATCACGCCGCCTCACCGCAATTTGCGAAATCGCGCAATGAGGGCGTTGGTGGAGCTGTCGTGCGAGAGGACGGGCTCTTCCTTAGCGGTCAATTCAGGAAGAATACGATTCGCGAGCGCTTTGCCCAATTCCACTCCCCACTGGTCGAACGAGTAAATGTCCCAAATCACGCCCTGCGTGAAAATCTTGTGCTCGTAGAGCGCGATCAACTGACCCAGCACATGCGGCGTGAGCTTCTGCGCGAGGATCGTGTTCGTCGGGCGGTTCCCCTCGAATGTCTTGTGCGGCACGAGCGCCTCGGGCACGCCCTCCGCGCGGCACTCGTCCGCCGTCTTGCCGAACGCGAGCGCCTCGGTCTGCGCGAAGAAATTCGACATCAATTTCGCGTGGTGGTCGCCGATCGGATTGTGCGATCGGCAGAAACCGATGAAATCGCACGGGATCAGCTTCGTGCCCTGATGGATCAACTGATAGAACGCGTGCTGTCCGTTGGTGCCCGGCTCGCCCCAGATGATCGGCCCCGTCTGCCACTCGACGCGCGCGCCTGATTTTGTCACCGACTTGCCGTTGCTCTCCATGTCGCCCTGCTGGAAATAGGCGGCGAAGCGGTGCAGGTATTGATCGTACGGCAGGATCGCATGCGTCTGCGCGTCGAAGAAATTGTTGTACCACACGCCGAGAAGCCCCAGCACAACGGGCATGTTCCTCGCGAGCGGCGCTTCCGCGAAATGGCGGTCCATCGCGTGAAATCCGTCGAGCATATCGTCGAAATGTTCCGGCCCGATCGCCAGCATCAGCGGCAGTCCGATCGCGGAGGTCAGCGAGTAGCGCCCACCCACCCAATCCCAAAAGCCGAACATGTTGGCGGTATCGATCCCGAACGCCTCCACCTTGGCCGCATGTGTGGAAACGGCGACAAAGTGCTTCGCGACCGCCGCCGGGTCCTTCAATTTCGCGAGCGCCCACGCGCGCGCGGTCTCCGCGTTCGTCATCGTCTCCTGCGTGGTGAAGGTCTTCGAGGCGACGACGAACAACGTCTCTTCCGGATCGAGGTCGCGCGTCGATTCCGCGAAATGTGTCGCGTCCACATTCGAGACGAATCGCACGACAAGCGCGCGATCGCTGTACGGCTTCAGCGCCTCATAGGCCATGACCGGCCCGAGGTCCGATCCGCCGATCCCGATGTTGACGATGTTGCGGATTCGCTTTCCGGTATGCCCGATCCACTCCCCTCCCCTTACCTTTTTCGCAAACGCGCGCATGCGGTCCAGGACGGCATTCACCTCGGGCATCACGTCCGCACCGTCCACGACGATCGGCGTGTTGGATCGATTGCGCAGCGCCACATGCAGGACGGCGCGGTTTTCGGTCACATTGATTTTATCTCCGCGGAACATCGCCGCGATGGCGGCGGGCAGGCCGACGGCCTCCGCGAGGGCCTGCAGGTAGATCATGGTACGGCCGACGATGCGGTTTTTGGAGTAATCGAGAAACAGATCGCCGACTTGGAGCGAAAACTTCTTCGCGCGCTTCGGATCCTCCGCGAACAGCTCGCGCAGGTGTTTCTTTTTGATGCTTTTGCTGTGCGAAAGCAGTTTTTTCCATTCCGGCCGGTCAATTAATCGCGTCATCGGGCGCTCCTCTTTTTGCAGACGCTGCAACTTACAGAGCATGGAACGGCGGGCAAACACTTTTAACAGCGCATGGAAATGGGGCCATGCGGCGGCGAGTGCGCTCGGCGGCCGTCTGTATTTTCCGGCCTTTTGTCGATCGCGTTCGCTGTGATATTGTTTCGCCATGACCGACTGGTTGATCGCATTGCTGGTGGGCGCGGGCGCAGGCGCGTTCGCGGTATGGCGCGGACGCGGACCGCGCACGGGGGCGGCGCCGAAAATCGCCGTGCATGCCTCCATCGAGGAGTTGCGCTCGATCGGGGAGTTGTCGGTCTTCAAGGCGCTGACGAAGGAGATTGTGACCGCGCGCGACCACTGGGCGGGATCGTTCGGCCAGCGTTACCTCGAATGGCTTTTTACGTCGAAGAAAATGGCGATGATTTTCGCGTTCGATATCGATTTCCGATTCGATTTGCGCGACCCGGCGTTCCGCATCATCAAAACGGACAGCGGCGGGTACCGCCTCGAACTGCCGCCGCTCCGCTATGATATCCATATCCGCGACATCACGTTCTACGACGAGCAAAAAACGAAAATGATGCCGTGGCTGGTTCCCGATCTCATCAACGCCGCGTTCGGCGCGGGGTTCAATGAGCAGGACCGCAACAAGCTGAAGGACGAGGCCCGCGCGCAGGCAGAGAAGCTGGCCGCCCATCTCGTGCGGCGCCTCAAGCCCGAAGTCCACAGCTCCGCCCGCGAGACCCTGCTGCTCCTCGCGCGCGGCTTCACCGATGCGCCGGTGGAGATCGTCTTCGAGGACAAGGCGCCGGTTCAATCCGCCGTCGAGTTCGCGGCGGCAGGGCAATAATTCGCGTTGAAACTGCGCTCCGGGTTGCCCAGTATCGCGGAATGCACATCGGACGCGCGCGGCGGTGGATCGTCCTGCTGCTGGCCGGGCTGCTGGAATCTGCGGCCGCGCTGGATATCATCATTGTCCGGCACGCGGAAACCCTCGCGAATGTCACGAAGGATTATTCCGCGTTCAACCAACGCCACTTCACCAGTCGCGGCGAGCAGCAAATCGCGCGCCTGACGCGCACGCTTGCGGAGCACCGCTTCGACGCCGTGCTGACCAGTCCGGCCCATCGCGTGATGCGCACGATCCAGCCGTATCTGGTCGCCGCCGATGCGCGGGCCGAAATCTGGCCGGAGCTCGAGGAATGCTGCTGGCAGCGCGACCGGACGCACGAGCACACTCCGCCCGGCCGCCCGATTCTCATCGAGGCGGACCAGAAACCGATTTTCCTTCTGCGCGAAGGCGCCCCGGACCAGTCGCCCGGCGGCGAGCTGTATGACGATAGCCTGCAACGCATTCGATGGGTGGCCGGCGAAATATGGCGGCGCTGGTCGGGGACGGATGCCGTCGTGCTCATCGCCACGCACTATCACACCGGCGCGCGCCTGATCGAACTGCTGACTGAACAAACGCCCTCGGGCCGGCTGCGCTTGGAAAACGGAAAACTCTCGCACGTGCGCGAGGCGGACGGACGATTTTATCTGGTCGGCATCAACATGGACACGCTCGACCTCAACCCGCAACCCGCATGGACGACGCCATGAGCAGAACAACCTTGCGAATCGGATGGTGGGCCGTGCTGGCGCTGGCGCTGGGCAGCGCGCCCGCGGAGGCCTCCTCCGGCGGCGAGGCCGAACGCATTGCGCATTTTGCGCTCCAAGTGGCATCGATTTTCCTGTTCGCGCATCTGGGCGGCGCGCTGGCGCGCCGCTGTCGGCTGCCGAGCGTGGTGGGCGAATTGTCGTCCGGTCTGCTGATCGGCCCGTTCGCGCTGGGCGGACTTCCGTGGCCGCTGCTCGGCGCGCCGTTTCCCGCGCCCGCGACCGAAATGGAGGCGGCGGTGCCCGCGGAGATCATGCATCTCTCCTCGCTGGCGGCGATCCTGCTTCTGTTCGTTTCCGGACTGGAGACCGATGTCGGCATGTTTCTGCGATACAGCGGTCCCGGCCTGGCCGTGGGCGTGGCCGGTGTGGTGTTCGCGTATGCGCTGGGCGCATTTGGCGCGGTGATGCTGGGTCTTGCGGATTCGTGGATGGCGCCGACGGCGCTGTTTTTCGGCGCGATTTCAACCGCGACCTCGGTGGGGATCACCGCGCGGTTGTTGAGCGAGCGCCGGCGCATGGAATCGCCGGAGGGCGTGACGATTCTCGCGGCAGCGGTGCTCGACGACATTTTGTGCTTCGTGCTGCTCGCGGTTGTCGTCGGCATCACACACGCGCAACTGGACGGCGCCGCGTTCTCGTGGGCGTCCATCGGGATCGTCGCCGGGCGCACGGTCGGCTTCTGGATTCTGCTCGCCGGCGGGGGCCTTTTGCTGGGGCGGCGCGTTGCCAAGCTGCTGAAGGCGCTCGGTTCCCACGAGACGATCGCGTTCGTTACATTCGGCCTGGCGCTGCTGCTGGCCGGGGTCAGCGAGCGGATGGGGCTCGCGGCAATTATCGGCTCCTACACCACGGGGCTCGCGCTGTCCCGCAGCGATCTGGCCGATGTGATTCGCGAGCGGCTTCACGGATTGTACACCGCTCTGGTCCCCGTATTCTTTTGCGTGTCGGGCATGATGGTGGATGTGACCGCGCTTCGCGGCGCGCTCGGCATCGGGCTGGCCTTCACCCTGCTCGCCATTATCTCGAAGGTGGGCGGCTGCGGCATCGCGGCCGTGTGCGCCGGTTTCAACTTAACCGGCGGGCTGCGCGTGGGGCTCGGGATGATGCCGCGCGGCGAGGTGGCGCTGATTGTCGCCTCGCTCGGCCTTTCGCAGGGCGTGCTCACGCCGACGCTCTACGGCGTCGCGGTGATGATGGCGATCCTGACCACGATCTCGGCGCCGCCGTTGCTGGGCCCTCTGCTGAACGACCGCAGCGGGTTGCGGCGCAAGCATCGGGGCGACGCGCCCGCGGAGGAAACGGTGTCGCTCGAATTGCCTCGCCACGATGTGGTCGAACTGCTGATGGCCCGCCTCGTCGAGGCGCTGCGCCGCGAGGAGTATCTCGTCCAACCGCTTCCGGGCGAAAACATGTTTCGCGCGCGGCTCGACGACCGGATTCTGACCATCTCGCGCGAAGGCAACACCCTGACCCTGACGGTCCCGGCGGCGCACGCCGCGTTTGCGCGGTATTTGCTGCTGGAGGAGTTGATCGAACTGCAGGACATGCTGGAGGAGTGCCGGCAGAAGGGCCATCTCTCTCAAATGCGGGACACCCTGATCCGCGACGCGGTTCGCGTGGAAAACGGCGCCTGATCGCGCGCGCCCGAGCGCCGGCGCGATCGCCCGCCTCGATTCGGGCTTGCGCGGGGGGCGGGGGTTCTGCATATTCCGCCGCCTTTGGGGTTGTGTGTCGACAGGCCGGACGCCTGTCGGGCGTGCCCCGTTTTCGAGGTGTTTTATGGCAAGAACGGTTCCCCTTAAGAACGTGCGCAACATCGGCATCATGGCCCATATTGACGCGGGCAAGACAACGACCAGCGAGCGTATCCTTTTTTATTCCGGCAAGGTGCACAAAATCGGCGAAGTGCACGACGGCGCGACCCAATTGGACTGGATGGTGCAGGAGCGCGAGCGCGGCATCACGATCACCTCCGCCGCCACCTCGTTCATGTGGCGCGATCATCAGGTGTCGCTGATCGATACGCCCGGCCACGTCGACTTCACCGTCGAGGTCGAACGCTCGCTGCGCGTGCTCGACGGCGCGGTTGCGCTGTATTGCGCGGTCGGCGGCGTCGAGCCGCAGTCCGAAACCGTCTGGCGACAGTCCGAAAAGTATGGCGTGCCGAAGATCGCCTTCGTCAACAAGATGGACCGCACCGGCGCGGAATTCTTCCGCGTGCTGCAGGAGATGAAAGACCATCTCGAGGCGAACGCCGTCCCCCTCGTGATTCCAATCGGCGCGGAAGAAAATTTCGTCGGCGTGGTGGACCTCGTAAAGATGAAGGCGATCACCTTCGACGAGGCCAGCCAGGGCCAGAAAATGATCGAGAGCGACATTCCCGCCGAGTTGGTGGAGGAGGCCCAGAAGTGGCGCCAAAACCTTATCGAGAAGGCGGCCGAAACGGACGACGCGCTGCTCGAAAAATATCTCGGCGGCGGCGAACTTAGCGTCGAGGAAATAATGGCCGCGATCCGCAAGGCGACAATCGCGCGCGCGATGGTGCCGGTGTTCTGCGGTTCATCGTTCAAGAACAAGGGCGTGCAACTTATCCTCAATGCGGTCGTGGACTACCTCCCCTCCCCACTCGACATCCCGCCCGTCATCTGCGCGCAGGAAAAAGAAGCGAACCAGCGCATGGCGGACGACTCGGCGCCCTTTGCCGCAATGGCCTTCAAGATCATGTCCGACAAACACATGGGCAAGCTGACGTACATCCGCATTTATTCCGGCACCCTCAAGCAGGGCGAGGCGGTCTACAATATCACCCGCGACAAAACCCAGCGCGTCGGACGTCTGCTCCGGATGCACGCGAACAAGCAGGAGCCCCTCGATCAGGCCTATGCCGGTGAAATCGTCGCCGTCGTCGGTTTCGGCGACACGAAGACCGGCGACACGCTGTGCAATGAGGATCATCCGATTCATCTGATGGCGATCACCTTCCCCGCCCCGGTTGTTTCGATCAGCATCAAGCCCGAGTCGCAAGCCGCCAACGAAAAATTGAGCGAGGCGCTGTACCGCCTGGCGGACGAGGATCCGACGTTCACCGTTGGCTTCGACGCGGAAACCTCGGAGACCATCATTTCGGGTATGGGCGAGTTGCATCTCGAAATCATCGTGGATCGCCTCAAGCGGGAATTCGGCGTGGCGGCCACCGTCGGGCGCCCGGAAGTGGCCTACCGCGAGACCTGCACCGCGACGGTCGAGCAGGAAGGCAAATACATCAAGCAGTCCGGCGGGCGCGGACAATACGGGCACTGTCGAATCCGCCTCGAGCCGAACGCCAAGGGCGCGGGCTTTGAATTCATCAACGAGATTGTCGGCGGACGCATTCCGCAGAACTTCATCCCCTCGGTCGAAAAGGGCGTCATCAAGGCGATGCAGGCCGGCCCGTTTGCGGGCTATCCCGTGGTCGATGTGAAGGTCACGCTCTTCGACGGCTCTTATCACGAAGTGGACTCGAGCGACATCGCGTTTCAGGAGGCCGGCCGCATTGCGTTTAAGGAGGCCTTCCAGAAGGCTGCGCCGCAATTGCTCGAACCGGTCATGGATGTCGAAGTCGTCACCCCCGAGGAGTTCATGGGACCGGTCACCGGCAGCATCGCGCAGCGACGCGGACGGATTGAGACCATGGAACAAAAGGGCAACCAAAAGGTCATCAGCGGGTTCGTTCCACTCTCGGAAATGTTCGGCTACGCGAACCACCTGCGTACGCTCACTCAGGGCCGTGCCGGGTTCAGCATGGAATTCGAGCACTACGAGGCGGTTCCGTTCGCGCTCGCCGAGGAAATCCGCAAGAAGCGTATCGAACAGAACAAGGTCCGCTGACGCGCGGACGGATCGTCCTTGCCTGCGGCGCCCCCTTTCCGGGGCCCGCGCTGCGGGATGAGAAGATTTTCGTGCTATCCGGGTGACGCGTGGACGGATACACTTGGGCTATGAAAGAGGAACTGTCGCAGCCCCGGGTTGCCATCGCGCTGATCGCCGTCGACGCCGCCGGCGGCGAGCGCATGATTGCGACCGTCTGCGGGGAAGGCCGAACCACATTTCTCGTCGATGATATCGCCGCGGACCTGCGCCTGCTGATGTATGCGCCCGCCGCTGAAATGGAACTGGCGCGTCAACTTTCGGAGTGCGACGCCGCGGCACTCCTCGTCAGCCATGTCGACGCCATTTCCCTCGAACGCATTCGATCGGCCTACCGCCTGATTCCGAGCGAATATGCCCTCCCCGCGTCCATCCTGATCCTCCGCGAGCCGGGGCGGATGGAGTTCAAGATGAGCTGCCCCACCTGCGGACAGAAACTTTGGGTGCGGGACGAGGACGCCGGCCGCAACGGGCGCTGCCCGCACTGCAAGAAGACCTTCGTGCTGCCCGCGCAAACGGCGTATCTCCGTGGGGTGTTGATGACGCCCGAAGTCGTGCCGATTATCACGGTGACGGAGGGACATGTCGGCAAATGCCAGGGGGCGGTTGCCGAACTCGCCGCGCGCGCGCGCCGCCAATCCCAGGCGCTTAAGAGCGCGACCATGCGCGTGCAGTTGGCGGACAACGACCCGGTCGCCTAGCGCGGCCCCCGCTGCGCGAGGAGGCATCCGTCAGCGCGCATCCGATCGCACGTCGACGGCCACGAGGCAAATGTCGTCCGCGACCGGTTGCTCGCCCGCAAATTGCGCGATCGCCTCGCTCACTGCGTCAAGTATCTCCCTCGAAGAGCGATAGACGTTCGTCCGAATGACCCGCTCCAACTGGTGCAGACCGAACTCCACGCCCTGCGCGTTCGCCGCCTCGTAGACGCCATCGGTGAAGAAAATAAACGCATCGCCGTCGTTCAATCGCACGGAGCCTCCGCCGTACTCCTCGCCCGGCATCAAGCCCAGCGCGACCCCGTGCGGTCGCGGCAGTTCGAGGCGCGTCACGCGGCCGACCGCACGGTGAAGGTAGAACGGAGGCGGGTGCCCTGCGACGGAATAGGTCGCGATGCGCGAGGTCGTGTCCGCAACGAAATAGGCCGCCGACGCAAAAAACGGCTGCGGCAAGGTTCGAAGCAGCTTGCAGAACTCATTGTTCAATTCGCGAAGAAAATGCGGCGCGTTGCGCGCGCGGCGCGACTGTTCCGCGATCAGGGTGCGCAGGATCGCGACGATCAACGCGCTGCGCGTGCCGTGGCCCATCACATCGCCGACGAAAACGCCCGCGCAGTCGTTCGAAATCGCCGTCACGTCGAAGAAATCGCCGCCCATCGCCAGCGCGGGCTGATAGCGGTGATAGAACTCCAGGCGCAACCGCCCGGGCAGATGAACCTCCGGCACGTCCGGATACGGGCGATTCAGGAAGGCTTGCTGAAACTCCGTGGCCAGTTCAAGATCGCGCGCGACATCGGCGGACATGGTCGCGCTCTGGCGCTGCAGATCCTGTTGCAGCTTGCCGAACCACGCGGCCAGTTCTTTTTGAATCGGCGTACTTCGCGCGGCGGGCTTGCCGCGTCCGAACGCGGTACGCAGGGCCCAGACGCCGGCTTCGGACGATTCCCGCATCGGGTCCAGGACGCGGCGGCGAATCAGCGGCTCCGCCGCGAGGGCGAGTCCGACCATCGCCCCGGTTCCGAGCAGGAACAACAGAACAGAGGGCAGCAACGCGCTGATCGGAATCTCGCTCTCGGCGGAGCCCACGACCAGCCGAACCGGAGTCGCCCATGCAATGCTGCCGGATAACTGAATGGCTCTATAGCGATATCCCTCGACGTGCCCGGCCTCGCCCGCGCGCAGATGCAGCTTGTCCGCAAACGCGGCGGCGCGCGGCCCCGCCCTGTCAAGTCCGCCGATCACCCACGGCGCGTCGCCGCCCAGCACAAGCAGCACGCGGTCGGGCGCCGAACGCAAGTTGATCCGCTCCGCCAGCGGGGCGAGATTCACACGCGCATGGACAACGCCATCCGCCATGGACTGACGACCGGGCCGGATCACGGTCGTGCCCAGCTCCATCTGTCCCATTGCATCGATCCCCGGCGAGGCGACGATGCCCGGCTCTACATTTCGCGCGAGCGCCCACCACCTCGCCTCGCGCTGGGAGTAGCGCTCGGGCTTGTCGGGCGCCGCGATCACAGCGCCGCGTGTGTCGGTCAACAGCAATTCCGAAAGATGCGCGTCCTGCTCCTGCAACCGGCGAAAGAGCACGGCCACATCGTTGTCCATCACGCTGCGGACCATCAGGTCTTCGCGCGCTGCGCGCGACCACTGGAGTTCCATCTGGATCTCATCCTCCGGACGCCCGGCATCGCGCCGCTGCGCGGCCTGCGCCGCGGCCGACGCCGACGGGGTGCGCGAGATCGTAATCAGGCGGGACGCCTCCGCGCTCAAGAGCGACTCCAATTGCGCGCGCGCGCCAGCGGCGCTCGCTTCAAATCGCGCATCATGCGCATCCAAACGCGCGCGAGCCAGGACAACGGCGAAGATCAGAAAGAGGACGCCCGACGGCGCAACCAGAAACACCCACGCGCCCGTGCGCAGCCGTTGTTGAATCTCCTCTAGCATGGATTGGCGTGTTCCGCTCTAGCGCGGCGGGCGCTCATGAACCTGAATTTCCAATACAATACGCGACAGGATGTTCACAAGATCATTCGCATCTTGTTCCGTGCTGAAACGGCCCCAACTGATCCGCACGGCCGCCCTCTTTTCTCCGTCGAGCCACCCCATCGCGCGCAAGACGTGGGACGGCTCGGACGATCCCGACGCGCACGCACTGCCCGAGGACGCGCACACTCCGGCCATGTCCAACGCGGCAAGCACCACATCCGTATCGAGACCCGGAATGAGAAACAGCGACGAGTTCGGAATGCGATCCGCCTCGGCGCCCACCAGGATCGCCTGCGGAATTCGAGCGCGTACGCCGTCCTCCACAATCGCGCGCAACACCGAAAGGCGCTCCGAACTGGAGATGTACGCCTGCTCCGCCGCCCGCCCGAACCCCACGATGGCCGGTACATTCTCCGTTCCCGCGCGCTGACCGCCCTCCTGCCCTCCCCCGCGAAAGAGCGGCGCACAGTCAATGCCGACGCGCGCGACCAACGCCCCCACCCCCTTCGGCCCGTGCATCTTGTGGGCGCAACAGGTCATCAAGTCCACGCCGAGTGCGCGAAACGAAATCGGCATTCGACCGACCGATTGCGTCGCGTCCGTGTGCGTCGGCACCCCGCGCGACCGCGCCATCCGCGCAATTTCGGCCACCGGATGCAGAATCCCTGTCTCGTTGTTCGCTGACATGACACTGACCAGGGCCGTATCTGGCGTGAGAGCGTGCGCGAGCGTCTCCATGTCGAGCTGTCCGTTTCGATCCACTGGAAGCAGAGTCACGCGATGCCCTTCTTGCTCCAACGCGGCGAGCGGTTCGAGAATCGACGCGTGTTCCACCGCGCTGCAAATCCAGTGACGCCGTTCCGGATTCCATGCGCGCGCGATGTGAAGCGCCCACGAATTGCTTTCGGTGCCGCCCGATGTGAAGCGCACCTCCTCCTCCTCCGCATCGAGAAGCGCCGCCACGCGCCGCCGCGCATCTGAAATCGCCAGCGCCGCCGCGCGCGCCGCCGTATAAGGCGATGAAGGATTGTGAAAGCGCCCCTCGAAAAACGGGCGCATCTCCGCCCACGCTATCGGATCGAGCGGCGACGTCGCATTGTGATCTGCATAAATCATGGAATCAGCGCGCGCCATCTCGACATCTTATTCGACGAAGCCTCTCGACGGCGAGAATTCAGGGGTTGTTGCCCAAACGGGTTCTTGACACAAGTCCTCTTTATTCGTTCAGAAATATGCCGTTTGGGTCAGCCCCCCCCTGCGCCGCCCCCTCTGCGGGCGTTGACTGCTGAGTATGTGTGGCGCAGCCGAAATCTAGTCCCCTCCCGGGCGGGTTGCCCGAAGGGCGGGGTGAGTTCGTTCCGCAATGAGGCGCCCGAAGGGCGGGATGGTTTTTATTCGGCGAGATTTGGGGCAACGCTCCATTCACTATCGGCCCCGCCATCGAGGAGCAGCGCAGCCAGAACAAGTGCGAAAATGCGCCATTCATCCGACGCCCCTCAATCGTTCGAGCCATACGGAAAGAATCGCCACATCCGCCGGATTCACCCCCGGAATTCGCGACGCCTGCCCCAGCGTTTCGGGTCTGACACGCGACAATTTCTCGCGCGCCTCGATTCTTATAGATGCAATATATTTGTAATCAATATCTTGCGGAATACGAATTTCGTCCGGTCGACTCGCCCTGCGCATGCGATCCAGCTCGCGCGCAATATACCCCTCATACTTCGCATCAATCTCAAGCTGGAGCGCCACCTCGGGTCGCACTCGCGACAACCCATCTTCGACCTCCCGATAGACGGACTCCGGACGCTTGAGCAGTTGCCAAAGAGAAACTCCAGACCTATAGGTCGATTTGAGCCGCTCGACCTCTCGGTCGATTTCCGCTCGCGCCGAATCGTATGCTCTCAAACGCTCATCGCTCACAATTCCTAAACTACGAGCTTTATCCGCCAATCGAATCCATGCATTATCCTGGCGTAGGACCAATCGGTGTTCAGCTCTTGACGTAAACATTCGGTACGGCTCATCAACCCCCTTGGTCACGAGGTCATCGATCATAACTCCGAGATATGAATCATGTCGGCCAAATAGCACCGGAGATTCGCCCCTTGCTTTTAGCGCCGCATTTACGCCCGCGACAAATCCCTGCCCGCCCGCCTCCTCATAACCAGTAGTACCATTAATCTGACCAGCCATAAAAAACCCCTCTACCTCTTTTGTCTCAAGAGAGACAGAAAGTTGCGTCGGGTCAGAGTAGTCATACTCGATGGCGTAGCCAGGCCTGATAAACTCGGCCCGCTCAAGTCCAACTATACTTCTAATCATTCTTAATTGAACATCTTCCGGAAGGCTATTGGACGTGCCGTTCGGATATACCTCAACAAGATCCCTACCCTCCGGCTCGATAAATATGTGATGAGACTCGTGGTGCCCGAATTTTACGATTTTGTCCTCTATCGATGGACAGTATCGAACCCCGGTTCCCTCGATCATGCCGCCATAAAGCGCACTGTCGCCGAGATGCTGCCGGATGATATCGTGTGTTCGCTCATTGGTACGCGTCAACCAACATGGCATCTGATCCTGCCCCGGCGGCCAAGGACGAATAGGGTCTCGGCCAAAAACGGAACTGTCACCGCTGGCAGATTCAGCAGATTGAGTTTGAAATTTTATCGCAGAGTGAGCGGTAAAAGGCACCGATTCTGCGGATGCAGAATCGGATTGTTCCACGTGGAACATCCTCCAATCATTCCTCGCGTCCCAAGAAAGAAACGGCGGCGGATATTCTCCCGGCTGGATCTCCATTCGGTCGTAATCAAGGCTGTCCTTGTGCAGTCGAGGCGGCGTGCCCGTCTTTAGGCGACCCATTCTGAATCCGATTTTCTTTAGACTCATGCTCAAGCTATATGCTGCTTTTTCTCCGATTCTTCCGCCCGCCCAATTGGTCTTTCCGACGTGAATTTTACCGGAAAGAAAGGTTCCGGTAGCTAATACCACTGATTTTGCTTTGATTATTGTGCCGTCTTCGACTTCAACTCCGCGAACACGCCCGGATACCACGTCAATTCCAATTGCGACAGTCTCGATTATATCCAAATGCCGGGTGTTGGATATAACGGCCTGTATCCGGCGTGGAAACCACTCTTTATCGCACTGAAGCCTCGTGGCCTGAACAGCGGGTCCCTTTCTGCGGTTGAGCGTCCGGAATTGGATGCCGGTATAGTCGGCGTTTCTGGCCATCTCGCCGCCCAGCGCGTCGATTTCGGCGACGATATGCGATTTGCCGATTCCGCCGATGGATGGGTTGCAGGACATGCGCCCGATTGCATTTCGATCCATGCAGATCATAGCCGTTCGGCAGCCCATTCGCGCTGATGCCAGCGCGGCCTCATAGCCGGCGTGGCCGCCACCAATGACTATCACATCGAATTCGGTTTTCATGGGTAGCCGTCGATTATTTTCCGATGCAGAATTTACCAAAGATGGAATCGAGCAACTCGTCGTGATATGATTTCCCAATAATACGACCTACAGCTTCGGTCGCATCTCGAAGTTGAAGCGCGGCGATATCTAAAGCGCCTCTTTCTTGTTCAAGTCGCTCCGCGGCCGCAAGGGTCGATTGAAGTGCCTCTTCGATCAGCGCCCTATGGCGCGTTGAAATCAAGGCGTGATGGGCAGAGTGGGTCAGCCCGCCCGATAGTTTTCGAACGATGGCGTCGCGCAATTCAGAAAGCCCTATTCCAATTTTTGATGATGTGTATACTGTTGATAATGAACATATAGTTGATATATCTTTATTTGGCGCGCCGGCCAGATCAACCTTGTTCAACACAACGATCAGCTTGCTCTCCTGCACGCATGCCATGAAGCGGCGATCTTCGTCGTCTGGTCCAACGCTCGCGTCTACGACATAGAGGCATACGTCCGCCGACGCCAGTTCGCTGTTTGCTCGGCGAATGCCTTCCTGTTCAACCGCGCAGTTCGTTTCCCTGATGCCGGCGGTGTCCACCAGCCTGATCGGGTAGCCATCAAGGACAAGCGATTCTTCAATAGTATCGCGCGTCGTGCCGGGCACGTGCGATACAATGGCTCGGTCGCGGCCAAGCAGCGCGTTCAATAGCGTCGATTTCCCTACATTCGGTTTTCCGGCGATAACGACCGTCGCGCCGTCGCGCAGCAAGTGACCCTCGTTCCACGAGCCCAGCAAATCGCGAAGAGCAGCGATTGTCGCGCGCAGTTTTCCTTGAACGGGGTCCAGCACGTCCGGCGGAATTTCCTGATCCGAGAAATCAAGCGTGGCTTCGACATTCGCCGAAGCTTCGATAAGAGATTCGTAAATTATTACTATTTCGTTTGATAGAGATCCAGCCAACTGCTGAATCGCCGCGGCTGCCGCGCGGTCGGATCGGGCGCGGATCAGATCGGCCACCGCCTCGGCCTGAGCCAGGTCGATGCGGCCGTTAAGGAACGCACGCTTGGTAAATTCGCCCGGTTCGGCGGCCCGCGCGCCGACGCCTAGAACGCGCTGCAGGATGTTCCGCGCCACCACGGGTCCGCCGTGGCACTGTATTTCAACCGTGTCTTCCCGCGTATAACTGCGTGGCGCACGCATAAGGAGCAAGAGCGCCTCATCTATCGGCGCGCCGTTCACATCGACCACGCGACCAAAGACAAACGTTCCGCCCCGCCGCTGCGAGGGCAGGGGAGGCGGGCACCGGAACACCGCGTCGGCGACCGCAAGCGCATCCGGCCCCGAGACGCGAATGATCGCGACCCCGCCCTCGCCCGGCGCCGTCGCAATAGCGGCAATCGTGTCGAGATATGACATGCCGGAATGCTTAACAGAATGAGCGATTTCGAACAAATCGGAATCCATTGGAAAGGTTCGGACAAAGACGTATTATGACGGTATGAAATATGCCGTCAGCGTGGAGCAGGGGGAGGGCGGGGAGTACGTGGCGTCATGCGCGGAACTGGGGATCAGCGTGTCGGGGCTGAGCGCCTCAAATGCGCTGGATGCGCTTCGCGACGAAATCCGCTACCGTATCGAAATGTGTCCCTGCACCACCGTCGGCGATGACTACGTCCAACTCGACGTCCAATAAACACGCCCGCGCTCGCCTGCCCTCCACGGATGAGGCGCTGCGCGAGCAGGCGGAACGCCTCTATCGCGTGGGGATCGGGTTCTGCCGCAATCACGCCGATGCGCAAGATCTCGTGCAAGAAACCATGCTTCGCGCCTATCGGGCCCGCGCGCGCTTCGAGGGCCGCGCAGACATCAACACCTGGCTGTATCGGATCGCCGCGCGCGTATGCATGCGGATGCGGCGCCGCCGCGCGGGCCAGCCGGCCCGGATGGAGTCGATCGACGAGGACCCCGCGTTCGCCGAAAAAATGATGGTCGATATCGACGCGCTCGCGCGCAGTCAATCGGAGGCCGTCAGCGAATCGGACATGATGCAGCGCCTGCAGCATGCCATCGCGCATCTGCCCGACGAATTCCGATTGGCGCTGGTGCTCAAAGAAATCGCGGGGCTTTCCGTGGAGGACACGGCGCGCGCACTCGGCCTGAAACCGCAGACGGTGAAAACGCGCCTGCATCGCGCGCGCATGCGCATTCGCGAACGGCTCGCGCGCGGATTGCCGCGCAAGCCCGGCACGGAACCGCTCTATAGCCGGCGCGTCTGCATCGATCTGCTCAAGGCGAAACAAGAGGCTCTTGATCGCGGCGCGCCGTTTCCCGTCCAGCAGGAGCTGATCTGCGAGCGATGCCGCGCCGTCTTCGCCACGCTTGATTTGGAACATGCGCTCTGCAGCCGCATCGGCGAAGGACCGCTTCCGCCCGAGCTGCAAAAGCTAATCGCTCAATTGTGACCCGTTCGGCCGCGACGTTCGGACGCGCGTTGCTGCGCAATTAATCGGGAACCTCCGTTCATACCCGTGACTCAAATCGCGTGAGAAGGAGAACCGTTATGAACGCAACTATACAAGAATTGAACGACCATACTTTCGATGCCGCCACTCGATCCGGCGTCGTCTTGGTGGACTTCTGGGCGCCGTGGTGCGGGCCGTGCCGCCTGCAGGGACCGATCCTGGAGCAGGTGGCGGCACAGATCGGATCTCGCGCCACCATTGCAAAACTCAATGTCGACAACGCGCCGCGCACGGCCGCGCGTTACGGCATCCGGTCCATCCCCACGCTGGCCATTTTCAAGGACGGCGAACCGGTCGGCGCGTTTCTCGGCGTGCAGCAGGCCTCCACCCTGCTCGCAGCGCTGGAAAAGACTCTCCACGGCGAGCCGCTTTCAGCACGATAAACGTGAAGAAAACAAAATGACTGTTGATAATGGTGTGCGAGTAGTAGCGGGTGTGTTTGTGCTCGTCAGTCTCGCGTTGGGGTTGAAGGTGAATCCGTGGTGGTTCGCGTTCACGGCGTTTGTCGGCGTGAATTTGATCCAATCCGCCTTCACTGGTTTCTGCCCCGCCGCGATGATCTTGAAGAAGCTCGGGTGCAAGCCCGGCGGGTGCGGATGATGCGGCCGCGGGTGTTGGGCTAGGTGGAGGGCGGGTTTAGTTCCGCCAGCTCGTCCATCTCCTTCAAGTAGGAGAACACCTGCGCGGCTTCCGCTTCGTCCACAATGCTGATCGCGAAGCCGACGTGAACGATGACGTAGTCGCCCACCTTGGCTTCAGGCACGTAGGCGAGATTAACCTCTTTACGGATGCCGCCGAAGCTGACCGTGCCCGCGCGCGTGAGTTCGCCGGTGTCGGTGACGGCCTCGATTCGCCCTGGAATGCCTAAACACATGGGTCGATCATTGCCCCGCGTGGCGGATGCCGATGGTCTGCGTCAAATGATAGGCCGCCACCGCGGCTTGACCCAGCGAAATCGCCCCGTCGTTGGGCGGCGCCTGTTCGGGCCAATAGACGGCATGCCCGCCCTCGCGCAGGCGGCGAATGCACGCTTGCAAGAGAATCCGGTTTTGGAAACACCCGCCGCCGAGCACGACTGGAAGCCCGCGGTGCGCGTCGGCCATTCGTACGATGATTTCCGCCATTGTGAGATGAAAGCGCATCGCCAGCTCGCCCACCGCCGTCTGGCATTCGATCTCCTCGAGAAGGGTTCGCACAAGCGGCGCGAGATCGAACACCACCAACCCCTCATCTCCGCGGGTTTCAAAAGGAAAATGCATCGCGCGCGCGGAAAGATCGCACGCGTATTCCAGCCGCTGCGCCGCCTGGCCTTCATAGGTGGATTCGCGACACACGCCGCACAGCGCGGACACGGCGTCAAACCAGCGCCCGGCGCTGCTGGTGAAGGGCGCGTTGGTGCCAGATGCGATCATGGCGCTGCACGCATCGATGGCTTCCGCGTCCATTCCAAGCAGCCGCTCGGCCAGCTCGCGCAGGCGTTCCCGCACGCATGCAGCCAGCGCGCCGAAGGCGGATTGCAGCGGCTTTCGCATCGCGCCGTCGCCGCCGGGGAGTCGGAATCCGCTCAAACGTCCGACCCGCAGAAAGCCTCCGGGATACACGCGCAGGAACTCGCCGCCCCAGATCGTCCCGTCGTCTCCAAGCCCGGTTCCGTCCCATGCAACACCCAGCACGGGCCCCTCGATGTCATGCTCCGCAACCACCGCCGCAATGTGAGCGTGATGATGCTGAACCGCGATAGGGTCGAGGTCTCTGTCCCGCGCATACAGGGTCGACGCGTAGTCCGGATGGCGATCGACCACCCAGTGTTGAGGCGGTACGCCGAACAACGCGGGCAGGTCGTCCACCGCCCGTTCGAACGCGCGGCGCGCCTCCAGCGTGTCGAGGTCCCCATGATGCTGGCTCACCACAACGCGGTCGTGCCAGGCGAGCGCGATCGTGTTCTTGAGATGCGCCCCGAGCGCGAGCAGCGGCGGCGTCTCGAAAGGCAACGGCAGGGCCAGCGGCGCATACCCCCGCGCGCGGCGCAGCAGACAGACGCGGCCGTCGATAAAATGCGCGATCGAGTCGTCTTGCGGCCGCGCGATCGGACGATTGTGCACGAGAAAAAAATCCGCGATCCCATCCAACCGCTCCACGGCCTCGCGCTCGTCGATGCAGATCGGCTCGTCGGATAGATTCCCGCTCGTGGCGACCACCGGACATTCGAGCTCGCGCAGCAGCAGGTGGTGCAGGGGCGCGTAGGGGAGCATCAGGCCGACATACGGATTGTCCGGCGCGACGGACCCGGCGATCCACTCGCCGGGTCGCTTGCGCAAAAGAACGATCGGCGCGGCGGACGAGCACAACAGGTTGACTTCCGCATCGCCCGCCTCCGCCAGGATTCGCACCCAGCCGATATCGGGCGCCATCACCGCAAACGGTTTTTCGTCGCGCCGTTTTCGCCGCCGCAATTCACGAATCGCGGCGTCGTTCCGCGCATCGCACATCAGATGAAAGCCGCCGATCCCCTTCACCGCGACGATCTGGCCCGCGCGGATGTGTTGGACCGCCGCGCGCACGGCCCAATCCCGCGCTCCCAGCCGCGCGCCGTTCACGTCCCACAGCTCCGCCGTCGGCCCGCACGCGGGACACGCGATCGGCTGCGCGTGGAATCGGCGGTCTTCCGGATTCTCGTATTCGGCCCGACACTCCGCACACATCTCAAAACCGTGCATCGTCGTGAGCGCGCGATCGTAGGGAATGCCCGTCACGATGCTGTAGCGCGGACCACAATGCGTGCAGTTGATGAACGGATGGCGATAGCGCCGGCTTCGCACATCGAACAGCTCGCGAAGACACGCGGGACACGTCGCAAGGTCCGGCATCACCAGCGCGGCCGGCGCGCCGCCGGACATGCTGTCCGCGATCCGGAACGGCTCCGCCGCGTCCGCCTCCGAAACCGACAACACGCGCAACTGATCGAGACGCGCCGGGAACCGACACTCCGCGCGCAGATACGCGCCAAACTCCTCCACGCGCCGGGCGGGGCCGACAAGCCGGATCCGCACGCCGCCCGGTTCGTTCCACACGGCGCCGCCGAGACCGAGCCGATGCGCAATGCGATAAACCAACGGACGAAACCCGACGCCTTGCACCGCGCCGACCGCCAACAACTCCAAAACCTGCATGCCCGCAGCATGCCGCCGAACGCCGCCCGCGCGCAATTACAACTTGCGCCCGCCGGCCCCGGTCTCGCGCACCGTGCCGCCCACCACAATCGCGGCGCTGATCAGTACGAGATTCTTCACGATGTATTGCCCCTCGATTGTAAGCCCGAACGGGATCGACGTGAAACAAACATCCGGCAACAGCACGAGCGGCAGAAACGTGCCGGGCATTTGGAGAAATAACAGCGCAATCGCCAGCCGCGCCAGCGGCCGGATCAACAAGCCCACACCGATCACCACCTCCCACCAGCCGAGGATCGGAATAAACACGTCCGGCGGAAACCAATACACCGTCCGCGCGACCAGCTCCTGCGCCGGACTCATCCCCACCGTTTTCAGCGCGCCGAACCACACAAACACCAGTCCGACGGAAATCCGCAACAGACGTACCCCGTTGCGCTCCATCCAGCCCGCGATCAACGGATCCATTCGATCGAATACCTTACGCATGCGCCAATCTACGCTCGCCCCGCGCGCGCTTCAAACGAGCTCCAGCAGAATCACCTCGGGCGGACAATTGATGCGCAGCCCCCAAATGCTGCCCACGCCGCGGCTGATCTGCAACCAGCGCGCGCCCCAAGGCAGCAGGCCCTCGATGTAGCGATCGTCGCGCACCGGCGCGGTCAATCGCCCGCCGAAGAATGGAACCCGAACCTGCCCGCCGTGCGTGTGCCCGCACAACATCAGATCCCATGGCGCGCGCGCCACCTCATCCTTGGTGTCGGGGTTGTGCGCCAACACCACGCGCTTGCGCGAATCGAGCGTCATCGCCGCGCGCGCGGGATCGATGGGAAAACTCCACAAATCCTCAACGCCCGTGATCAGCAACTCGCGGCCGCGCGCGGAGACAAGCGTCGTCTCATTGCGAAGCACGCGAAAGTCTGCTGCGCGAAGAATCTCAAGCACGGCGTCCGGCTCGGCATCGCGGCCGCGCCGCGCGCTCCAAAGGCCGCCGTCATGATTGCCGAGACACGCAAACGTCGGCGCAGCCGCCGACAGCCGGCGCAGGACGGCCGCGAGCCCGCCGGGATCCGGCGCGCGCGACGTGACGAAATCCCCGGTCACGCAGATCAGGTCGGGATTCTCGGCCAGCGCGAGATCGACCGCGCGTCCAATATGCGCCAGCGGAACCGACGCCGACGCATGCAAGTCCGATAAATGCGCAATCCGCAACGCCGGTCCTCCATCCCCCCAGAGCGCATGCCGCCGGCGCGTCAGCGCGAGCGATTGACCTAATGAAACCGGAACAACGACTGCCGCCGAAGCAAGCGCCAGACCGCCGAGGAATTGCCGCCGATTCATGGAGCATTTGACTCAGCTCGTCGCGAGCTGTTCAAGAAATGAACGCACGAGCCGGCCCGAAACCCAGCGGCGATATTCGGCCGTGGAGCGAATGTCTGCGATCGGATGAACCTCGTCCGCCGCGCGTTGCTCCGCGCCGGCCAGCGTGTCCGAATCGATTGCGCGCCCAATCAGCCACTGTTCGACGCCGCGCAAGCGAATCGCCGTCGGTGCCACGCTGCCAAGCGCAACAGCGAATTGCGCGATGCGGCCGTTCTCGATCCGCCCGCGATAGCTGCCCATCACCTTGGAAATGGCCTGTGCCGCGCGCGGGCCGAGCTTGCGCCAGCCCTCGCGCGCGCCGGGCGGCAGCACGGGAATATGGAATCGAACAATTAGTTCATCCGGCGCGAGGTCGAGCTTGCGGTATCCGAGCAAAAAAGAAGCGACCGGTACGCGCCGCGCCCCGCGCACGCTCGCGAGTTCCACCTCGGCATCCGCGACCAGCAGCGAGGGCGCAAGATCGCCCGCCGGACTCGCATTGCCGATGCTGCCGCCGATGGTTCCCAGCGCCTGAATCTGCGCGCCGCCGATTTCCGCCGCGGCGTGCGCGAGCGAGGGCGCATGTTCGCAAACCAGCGGCGCGCGACGCAGCGTGGCGTGCGTGACTCCTGCACCAATGACGAGTGTGCTGTTGTCCAGTTGCAGTTCGCGCAATTCGGGAAGCGATTTTATATTCAGCGCGCGAGGGGGTGGAGGGCGCACACCGGACTCCCACTGCACCATCAAATCTGTGCCGCCGGCTAGCGGCAACCCGCGCGTAGCTTCATCCGCCTGCAATTGCAGCGCTTCGGCCAAGGTGGCGGGTTCCAGCAGGATGGTTTGTTCGAGAGCGTTCATGCCCCTCACCCCAACCCTCTCCCCGCCAGGCGGGGCGAGGGGGAAGGCTGACGCAAAACCTTCACCCTCTCCCTCCGGGAGAGGGAAGGGGTGAGGGCTTCGGCCACTGCTCCGCTGCCGCGCGAACGGCTTCCACTATTTTCACGTAGCCCGTGCATCGACAAATGTTGCCCGCGTGCGCGTCGCGCAGCGCGTGGTCGGTGTTGTCGCGATCCGGATTCTGCAAATACGCATACGACGCGATCAGCATGCCGGGTATGCAAAACCCGCACTGCGCCGCTCCTTTTTCAACGTACAGCTTTTGCAACAATCGCCCGCCTTCAGTGCGCTCAAGCCCCTCCACCGTCAGAATATCCGCCCCCTCCGGAACCTGGCCCGCCGCAATCAGACACGCGGTGACCGGCTCGCCGTTCAACAACACCGAGCATGCGCCGCACTCGCCCTCGCCGCAGCCCTCTTTCGTCCCCTTCAATTCAAGGTCTTCCCGCAATACATCCAGAAGCCGCCGCATCGGCGGAATCTCCACCGTGCGCGCCTCGCCGTTGATCGTCCACGTTCGAATGATCTTTTTCATGCGTATTGCAGATGCGCCAGCAGCTTCTCCGGCGTGATCGGCAGATCGGTGATGCGCACCCCGCAGGCGGCCTCGACCGCATTCGCTATCGCGGGGGCCAGACCGTCCATCGGAATCTCGCCGACGCCCTTCGCTCCGGGTGCAGCGTGCGTGTAGGGATATTCGATAAAGTCGACGATCATCTCCGGCGCATCGAGCATCGTCGGCACCACGTAGGTCTGCATCCGGCTCGCGTCGTATACCCCATTCTTGATCTCGATCTTCTCCATCACCGCGTAGCCAAGCGCCTGCGCGAGGCCCCCTTCAATCTGACCCTTCGCAAGCACCGGATTAATCAGACGGCCGATGTCCCAACACGACGTGATGCGCGTGACCTTGATCTCCAACGTCAGTGGATCGATTTCGACCTCCGCCACATTGCAGCCCCATGAATACGAGGGATAGGAATCTCCGCGAAAGGTCTTCTGGTCCCACTTGATCGACGGCGGCAACTGAAACTGATTATACACGCGCTGCGGTCCGCGCTCCTCGATCAGCCTGCGCGCCACGCGCGCAAAGGGGACCGCGTCGCCCGTGTACGCGTTGCGAAACGCGCTGTCCTTCAACTCCACCGGCGCGCCGCCGAAAAAGGTCTCCGCCGCATACGCCTCCAACTGCGCCTTCAGTTTTTGCGCCGCGCCGTACACCGTCCCGCCGACGACCATCGCGGTGCGCGAGGCAACAGTCGGTCCGCTGTCGGGCACGTACTTCGTGTCGGGGTGGGGGCAGCGCACGCGCGCGAGATCGACCGACAAGCCGTCTGCCGCGATTTGCGGCATGATCGTGAAGGTGCCTTGTCCCATTTCGGTCGAGCTGATTCGGATGTTCACGCCGGGCTCGCCGTCGTCGAACAGCTCCAAATCGAGCGCCGCCCGCGCCTTCAGCCGCGCCTCGCCGTCACCGGTGAAACCGGAGCCGTGCCCAAAAAACGAGAGGCCGATCCCGTACCATTTCTGCGCGCCCGGCTTGCCGCGCGAGCAACGCGCGCGTTTCGCCGTGAAATCGGATCGCGCGAGCGTTTTCTCCAATACATCCGGCGTGCCCATCGGTTCGGAAATCACCTGCCCCGTCGCGGTCGAATCGCCGAGCCGCAGCGCGTTGCGCAAGCGAAATTCGTCCGGACCCATGCCGACGGCCTGCGCGCACCGCTCGATCTGCGATTCGAGCGCCCATATCGCTTGAGGTGCGCCAAAACCGCGGAACGCGCCGTTCGGGAACGTGTTCGTGCGATACACGCGCCCATCCACGAACACATGCGGACACTTGTAGCCCAGCGTCGAATGCAGAATGCCGCGATAGAGCACCACCGGGCTGAGCGTCGTGTATGCGCCGCCATCCAACAGAAACTCGACCTGCATCGCCGTGATCGATCCGTCGCGTTTCAACCCCGTGCGGTACCGCGCCCAGACCGGATGCCGCTTCGTCGTAAAGAGAATGTCCTGATGCCGGTCGTAGATCATTTTCACCGGCTTGCGGCACTTCAGCGCGAGCAGCGCGCAATAGCCCGCGAGCAGCGTCGGGAACTCCTCCTTGCCGCCGAACGCGCCGCCGACCGCGGTCTGCCGCACGCGGATTTTCTCCAGCGGCAATTTCAACGTCACGATCAGCTCCGGCGCCACATAGTAGGGGCATTGCAAGCTGCCCTGAATGAACACCCCGCCGTCCGGTTCCGGAAACGCGACCATCCCCTGCGGCTCAATATAAAGCTGCTCCTGATGCCCCGCCGTGTACTCGCCCTCCACGACGAGATCCGCCTCCGCGAACCCCTGTTCGACGCTGCCCTTCGAAATCGTTTGTCCCGCCAGGCGATGGAGTCGCGCGGGATCCGATTTATACGCCGCAACCATCTCGCCGAGCGTCAGCAGCGGCGGATGCTCCTCGATCTCCGCGCGCACGAACCGTGTCGCCTCGCGCGCCAGCGCGCGTGTCGGCGCGGCGATCAGCGCGAGCGGCTCGCCTTTGTATTGAATCCAGTCATGCGCGAGGAACGGCATATCGCGCCCCATCATGTCCACGATATTCTCGCCCGGAATATCCTCCGGCGTCACCACGCATACGCGCGACCAGTCGAACGCCGGATCGAACGAAAGCGACCGCAGCCGCCCATGCGAAACCGGAGCGCGCACCACCTCGCCGAACCAGGCGTCCGGCGCCGGGATATCGTCCGCATACTGCGCCAGTCCCCGGACCTTTTCCTCGCCATCCAATCGCGGAATCCCGCGGCCGACGTGGCGATACGTTTGCGCTGAAACGGTGCTCCCCATGGCCGAGGGTGAGCATACCCGTCGCCCCGCTCCCGTGCAATTACGGATTCCCCAGACAAAAAAGGGGTCGGTCCTTTATTCTAGAGAAAAGGGGTCAGTCCTTTATTCTTGACGTCAAGAATAAAGGA
>CALGMT010000050.1 GCA_937958885.1 uncultured bacterium
CTCACGAACACGCCAGACGGGGCAATAATGCGATACCGCCGGTTTTAGGTTGCCCAGCCCAGATGCCACATCAAGACCCCGGCGGGCTCGCCCCGCCGGTGAATGAGCTCGGCAGCTAGCCGCTCGCCTACACACGCGCACATTCTCATTCAAATCCGATACTCAAAACTCAAGTAGCCGGAAAGCTTCTCTGCACAGACCTTAATTGACGCATACCATCGGCCGCTCTATGCTCCGCCGCCTTATACCGACGAGGAGTACGACCATGGCGGAACCCGACATGCTGCGGGAAATGTTCAGGATGCAGGCCGCGCTGAATGCGCGCATCGGCGTCCGCGATTCAACAGAAATGACCCAGGAGGAACAGCAGAAGTGGGTCTTAAACTACTGTCGCGCGATGACCCAGGAAATCGCCGAGCTGACCGACAGCATCCCGTGGAAATGGTGGGCGAAATACCAGAAGTTCGATCTGCAAAATGCGCGTGTCGAGGTCGTGGACCTCTTTCATTTTCTGATCTCGGTCGCCGAAGTCCTCGGCATGAGCGCCGACGATGTGTTTGCGTACTACAAGGACAAGAACAAGGTCAATTTCCAGCGCCAGGATTCCGGCTATCACGAGAAGGACGAATCGGACAACCGCTCGGTGGGGCAATCGTCGACGTCCTGACCGCGCCACCGCCCCGGCGCAGCGCCTGTCGCGCGTCACGCATCCAGCGGGTGTACAAATAGGCCGGAGCGGAGCTTCGGCTCGAACCACGTGCTTTTTGGCGGCATGATCTGACCCGCATCGGCGATCGCCATCAACTGCCGAACGTTCGTCGGAAAGAGCGAGAACCCGACCGCCGCACGGCCGTCGTCCACCCGCGCCTGAACCTGTTCCGCGCTGTCCACGCCGCCGACATACTCGATCCGGCTGTTGTTGCGCGGGTCTGCGATCCCGAGGACCGGTCCGAGCAAGCGGTCCTGCAATACCGAAACATCGAGCGCGGCCACGGGATCGGCGGCGGGATCAGGTTGCCAGCGCAACACGTACCATTTGCCGGCGAGCCGCATATGAACCTGGGCGGCGGCGGAGGGACGCGCCTCTGTCGTTTCAGCGACATCGAATCGGCGGCGCACTTCCGCGAGCAGCGCGGCGGGGGTCAATCCATTCAGATCCTTCACGAGGCGGTTATAGGCCAGCACTTGCAACTGGCTCGCGGGGAACGTGACCGCCATGACCCAATTGTAGGGCTCGTCGCCGTGGTGCGCCGGGTTGAGTGCCGCGCGTTCGCGACCCGCCCGCGATGCGGCCGCCGCGCGATGGTGCCCGTCCGCGACATACACGAGCGGGACTTCTGCAAACGCGGCCCGCACCGGCTCCGAATCGGGTACCCGCCACACCTCGTGGCGGATGCCGTCGTTCGCGACAAAATCGATAGGCGCGGGCTCGGCGACGATTTGAGAGACGAGCGCGTCAATCGCCGGGCGGTCGGCATAAAGCAGAAAGATCGGTCCCGTCTGCGCGCCGACCTGCAGCACGTGCTGAGTGCGGTCGTCCTCGGTGGGCTTCTTGGTCTTCTCGTGCTTCTTGATCAGGTCCGCGTAGTAATCTTCAACATGGAAGCCGCCAACGATTCCGGTTTGGGCGTGGGACCCCATCGTGATGCGATAGATATACAACGCAGCCGCGCCCGCGGGCATTAGATCGCCGGCGCGCAGCAGGCGTTCGAGATTGCGCCGCGCGGTCTGGTGGTGAAGTCCAGTGCTGGGATCAAAGTCGGCCGGCAGGTCAACTTCCGGACGTTCCACGTGCAGGAAGCTGGAGGGATTTTCTTCCGCCTCGCGGCGCGCATCTTCCAGGTCGCCGACATCGTAGGGCAGACTCGCGACCGCGCGGGCGCGGTCGGGCGGAGGCTGAAGGACGTGTATCGGTTGAATGCGCATTGCGGAAACTCCTCGTGGAAGCGCGCCGATGTACCACGCTCCCCCGCCCTTCACAACCCCATTTCAATCTCCCGCGGGTTCGCCACGTTCGGCGGATTCAGTTTCGGAGTCGCACACGCCATAATCTAATTATCTAGAAACCCACCTCTAGTCACCTTTATGAGGATGAGAACGCGAGTGTGGACCACACGGATTCCGCCGATCTCGCCGGCGGTCAAGGCTGTCGTGGCGGCAGCTCTTCTCCAGCGGGGTTGTTGCCCAAATAATGGCCCTAAAAAACCTCGTCCCTCGGGCACTCTGTTGCGGAAATACCCACCCCGCCCTTCGGGCACCCCTCCGGAGGAAGGGACTAGTTTTGCGCACAAATCTGATAGTCCCCTCCTCTGGTGGGTCCGCGAAGCGGGGGTGGGTATTGTTGCCCGTACCCGAAACGCTGTTTTCTGACCGAATCAAAAAGATCGTGAACTGATAACTTGTTTGGGCAACAGCCCCGGACTATTTTCCCCATGTCCGCACTTGATTCAACCGACCAGCATCATCCCGCACATCCATCAACCGCACATCGCCGCCGAACTTGCGTCTTTAGCCGCCTGTTCAGCCCCCGATCCAAACCCATTTTGCGACTATTTGCAGACTGCTCATATCGCCTCGCAGGTGCAAATGTTAAGATTCAGCGTCTGACCCCTTTTTGTCGATTGGAGGTGCAGAACCTGGAGTGTCAGTCCGTCGGTTCGCAGCGGCTTGCACGCCGCTCAACCGTATGCGTATGCTGGTTGACATGAAAACCACCGCTGTAATGTGCGCCGCGGCGTTGACCGCGCTCGGACTCTCCGTTGCTGAACCGCCTACGCGCGTGCCCGTCGAACCCCTCTCGCCACGCGAGCTATTCGGACATCCCGACGCGTTTTTGCTGCAAAACCGAGTGGTCGAGGCGGTGCTATTTCCGAGCGCGGGCCGCTTGGGGTTCTTCAATTTCCGCGGAGAACCAAATGCGTTCCGATTCGACACCGGATTGGCGGAATGGGCCGCGAATCACCCGTCCGAACCGGGATCAGACTGGCGCAATTTCGGCGGCGACTGGCTGTGGCCGATCGCGCAGGCGCATTGGTCGAAGCATTTTGGCGCGCATTGGCCGCCGCCCTGGATGATCGATGGTCCCGGTTGGATGGCGCACGGCTGGTTGAACCAGGACGGTTCCGAATCCGTCGCAATGGAACTCGATATCGGAGATCCGCTCCATATCGTCGTGCGCAGGATCTTCACCCTGCCGCCCGACTCAACCGCGCTGACAATTCAGCAACGCATCGAGCGGAAAGCGCCGTCCGATACGCCGGTGACCTTGTGGTCAATCAGCCAGATCGCGGGCGCGGAACGCGTCGCCATGGCTGTGGAAACAAACAGCGCGTTCATCGGCGGCTACCGGGTGCTCGACTTTGATCCGCCGGCTGACGAGGTGCTGATTCGAACCGATCCTGCGGTGTTGATGGTCGACACCCGTCGAGCAGGCGAAATCAAAATCGGCAGCGATTCCCCGCGCGGTTGGATCGCGGCGCAACGCGGCGATCTGCTGATCTTCGAACGCGCGGTCGGGCGTCCGGATGCGGCGGTATTCCCCGACGGCGGATGCCGGACGGAGCTGTATTCGAACAGCGGGCTCGGCTATTCCGAAATTGAGACCTTGAGCGAAGAGCGCTCACTTGCGCCGGGCGAGGCGATCGAAAATGTGCTGACCATCTCCCTGCACCGAATTCCCGCGGACATGACCGACACCGAACTCGCCGCGCGATTGCGCGCGATCGCAGGCGAACCCGCTGATTCTCCCCGCTAGCGAAATTCGTCAGGATTCTGCGACCCAATCGGGTCGCGGGCCGCCGCCCGTGAGCCAGGTGTAGATCGACATCATTTTTTCAGCGATACCCGGCCACGCAAACGAACGTTCGACCAGTTTGCGCCCTCGCCCGCCAATCGCGGAACGCTCGTCGGGCGCCATACGAAAAAAGGCGCGAAGACGTTCTGACAGCGGCGCGGGATTTGTTTCGATCTCGAGCGCCGCGCCCGTTTCGAATCCTTCCGGGAGATTGCACGCAGACGTCATAAGGACAGGGCGACCGTACGACCACGCTTCGAGAATGGTCATCGGAAGCCCCTCGCTAAATGAAGGGAGCACAAACCCGGCCGCGGCGCGATAGGCAGCAGCCTTTTGTGCGCCATGCAAAGGGCCCAACAAGAGGATCGAGTCGCGCACGCCGCGCGCGCGCGCCAGGGCCTCGATTTCAGCGCCGTGTCCCCCCTGGTCCCATCCCGCAATGGCAAGCCGCCACTCCGGCTCGTGCGCCATCGCCCATGCTTCGATCAACGGACGAAGCCCTTTCTTGGGATGGAGGCGTCCGAGAAACAGCAGCACCGGCGCTCCCTGCGGCACGCGGTCCGCCCAAGGTGGCGATACCGGAGCGCCCGACAAATCCGGCAGATCAACGCCGTTCGGGATGACGGCGATTGGATTCCTGATTCCAAAGTCGCGAATGGCCTGAGCCTCCGACGCGCACAGGGCGTGCAGACAGGCGGCGTGTTCGAGATGCGCGCGCTCGTAGAGCGCAGCAGCGATGCGCTTTTTCCAACCGGAATTGCGAAGCGCCCACGGATCGAGCATGCCGTGCGGCGCGATCACAATCGGGCAGCGCGCCCGTCGCGAGCGGCGAAGATTCGCCATGGACGGATACATCCATAACCCCGCGGCATGCGTCACATCGGGTTCGAACGCGTCCAGCGCACGCGCGAGCGCGGGGGCGAATCCGAATGCGCGCGGACCGCGCACGGGCGCGGCCAGCGCGGGGATCGGCGCCCAGAGCGGGGCATCGGCATCGGTATGCTCGTCGCGCAAACCGAAGGCACGAACTGCTCCGGCGGGCAGCGGCAGTGATTGGGCTAGCCGGCGGACGCTCTCGGAAACACCGCCGTTGAGGCGCGAAACGGACGACAGAAGAAACGCGACCTTCACGCGAAACTCCCCGGCGGACCGAGATCTTCGCGACCAAGCCGCGCGAGCGCGATGCGCGCCGCTTCTACCAGATTCGCGCCGAACACAGCGGGCGTGAACGCATCGATGATCTCGAGGGATCGCTGCCCCATCCGGTCGCGCGCAGCAGGGTCTTCCGGGACTCGCGCGAAGGCATCCGCAATCGCGTCGGGATTGCGCGGATCGAACGTCCATCCATTTTCGCCTTCGCGCACGAGGTCGGGCGCGCAGCCGCAGCGTTCGGACACCAGCACCGGCAGCCCGGCGGCCATCGCCTCGTTGACGACGAGGCCCCATTGCTCGGTCGTGCTGGCGAGAATGAACGCATCGGCAAGCGCATAGTACTTGGGCAAGTCAGGATACTGAACGAAGCCGGGCCAATGGACCCGCGCCGAGATGCCAAGCGAGCCCGCGAGCTTGTGCAGTCGGTCGCGAAGTTCGCCGTCCCCGCACAGCACGAGGTCGGGCGCGTCGGGACGCCGTGATAAAAACCGGGCGTAGCCGCGCAGAAGACCATCGATGTTTTTCTTCGGAATAAAACGACTGGAGGACAGGAAATAGCGCTCGGGCAATTTCGCCGCCGCGCGCGCAGCGTCGGCATCCGCGCGCACGCGCTTCGCGCCCTCCGCGAAATAAGCGTTATCGACCGCATCATAGCCGTGAAAAATACACGCGCGCGGAATGCCGAGCGCGGCGGCGTATTGGGCGTGCCGGACGCCGCCGACCAGCGCGGCGTGAAATTTTCGGACAAGCCACTGCTTGGCGATCTCGCGCGGCCAAAGACGAAAATGGTCGCCCTTTGAAGACTCGCTCATCAACACGGCGGCCCGCTTGTTCCTGCGGCACCAATCGAGGCCCGCCGTCGCTTCAGTGAACGCCCATCCCGGCAGCGCGACGGCCACCGGGTCAATCGCATTCAACTGATCGTGCAAGCGGCGCACGAGCGCGGCGGCTGGGATTTGCTGATACGGCACCTGCGGGAAGAGCACGGTGCAGGGAAAATCGCCGGGATGGTTGACCGGGCTCCATGCGTACGTGCTGTCGGATCCGGCCACCGCGATGCCGTGCAGGCGCGCGCCGACGCGGATCAGCGTCTCGTGTGCGCCGCGCAGACGAGCGAGGTGATACGGCCCGAAACGCGAAAACATGACCGCGACGGTTGGAACGGATTGCGCTGACAATCGATTATTCATGCTGGCGGGGGGATACAGATGCGCGCCGAAACGGAACGGCAACCGGTTCGCGATCGGCCACCATTGCGGCCAGCATCCAGAACCCCCAGAACGTTTTGTAGAACTGAAAGGAGAGCGACAGCCAGAAAATGAGCAGCGCGAAGTGGAACAAATAGAACCCCAAAAACCGCCAGTTATCCGGTCGACGCCAGAGCCGCACGAAGGGAAAGAAAAAGAAAAACGCGACCGCCGCCATGCCGGGCACGCCCGTCCATCGTCCGTAGTCGAGAAATACGTTGTGCGAGAGATAATTCCCATACACGGCGTACTCCGGCGGGATGTCTTCGACTTCGTTGTTGAACGCGATGCCGAGCACCGGATAACGCATGATGGTGCGCAGCGAATACTCCCACACATCGGAGCGCGACGCCGCCGCGCCGTATTCGTGCGAAGTCCGCTGATAGTATTCGTACAGCGCATCGATGCGGTCGCGCGTTTTGAAGGCGTTGGTCATGTAGATCACGAAAAAGAGCGTGAGCGTCCCGGCGATCAAGGGGGTGAGACTCGCGCCCGTTCGCTGCAGCAGGCGCATGCTCTTCAGGCGGAAGTACACGATCCCGACGAAGACCAGCATCATCGCAAATCCGGCATAGGCGCCGTGCGTCATCGTCGCAACCAGCGGGGGAACCGCGATGAAGAACGCCGCCACGGTCAGCAGGCGCAGGCGATGGATCTGATCGGGATACCGGCCGGATACCATCGCCGACAACGTGAGGCCGAGCACGCCGAACATGCCCATCAATAGCGGAGGCCAGATCATCACGGCGTCCGCGCGCACGCCGCCGAGCCGCGCATAACCGCTGCGCTCGCCGCCCCAGGTGGACAGATCCACCGGCAATCCAAATTGCCAGGCCCAGAATGCGGCAGCGGCCATCAGCGTCCCGATGCACATGCCGAACAAACATTTGAGGTACCGGCCCTTCGCGGCATTGATCTGCTGGCACGCAATGACCGAGTAGGTGAGCGCTTTGAAATACTCGCTGTTCGGTTCATAGATCGGTTCGCCGGTGATCAGCCAGTGCCAGACGAGCCACGGGATCACCGGCCAGAGCAACCCCAACCCCCTGAGGTCCATGCGCCGATGTACCGCGAAGGTGACGGCGATCCACGTCACCACGCCGACTTGGGCCGGATTCAGAAGCGCGCCATCGGGATAGGGGAGAAATTGGGCGCATGCGATGTAAAAGAACCCCGTTGTCGGCGTCAGCCAGCAGACCGTCGCCATCAGCACGATAATCGGAAGCGCGATGGCGGAATAAAGGACCGGCTTGAGCTGCAACATCAACGTCAGCACGATACACAATGGAAAAATCCAGCGTTCCGTGCGGGAAAGCGCGATATTCCAAAACAGGGAACCGTAGCGTTGTGCCAGTGGATGAGCCGCAGGAATTGCGCCGCCCGGCGCGGCGAACGATGTTGCGAAACCCGTGTTCATGCGCGATTCAACCGTTGCCACTCCCGTGCAGCCGCCCAGCTCATCGGCGTCCGCTCGCGCCATCGCGCAACGGTGAGGCCGATCCCGGCGAGAAGACCGACGGATTTGCGAACGAAATTGCGCTTGAAGAGAAACGCGCGCCGCACGGACCGCGCGATTCCCAGCGGCAATCCGAGCGGCAGCGGAAAATTCATCGAGGTCAGCAGCACCGCATTGCGGGCGTACAAGTAATCGTATTCGCCAAAGTCGCGGCGCTCTGCGGGATTATAGAACTGGTTGTGCTCGACCAGCACGCTCGCATCATACCAGATGCGGTGCCCTGCCGCAAACAAGCGAGCCGCCAGTTCGGGTTCCTCATAGCCATAGATCCACCACGGTCGATATCCGCCGATCGCCATCACCGTCGGCACGTGGAACAGCGCACAGCCGCCCATAAACCACGTCGTCAAGCCGGACGGCATGTCGGCGGGCCGGTCGAGTCGCCCATCCTTCTTCGCGCGACATTGAAATCACCGGATGCGCCCCGCGTGGCGGCGGATCGACGAGATAAGAAAAGAGATTTCCGACGTCGATAAATTATTGGTCGTCGTCCAGGAAAATAGCGTACGGCGTCCCGCACGCGCGCATCAGTTCGTTGCGCCCGTGCGCCTGACCGCGCTGGCGCTCGCCGCGCAACAGATGCGCGCCGGGCCAGGATTCGACCACGCCCCGAATCGCATCGGGATTGTCCGATGCGTCGTCGTACACCCACATCGGCCAATCGGCGAATCCTTTTTTCCGCAAGTGCGTAAAGGTGTCGGCGAGGATGGCAGGCCGATTGCGCGTCGCGATCAAGATGGAGCAGGCGGCGCGGCTCATGCGCGGGTCTCCGCGTACACCGAGTGATAAAGCGCCACCACGCGGTCGAGTGTGAATCGTTCCATGAATCGCGCACGCGCGTGTTGTCCCAACGCCCCGCGGCGCTCAGGATCGCGCCACAGCGCGCGCAACGCCGCCGCCAGCGCATCCGCGTGGCGCTCGACCATGAGACCGGTTTTACCGTGTTCAACCACTTCGCGCACGCCGCCCACGTCCGTGGCGATCACAGGCACTCCCACCGACATCGCCTCCACAATCGCCATCGGCAAGCCTTCCCATTGCGACATCAGACACAACACATCGAGCCTCGGCATCACGCGGGCTCGCGGATCGGGCACGTGTCCGAGATACTCCGCCCATCCGGCATTGCGCGCGGCCCATTCAGCGGCTTTTCCCGCATCCGGCCCCTGCCCTGCCAGCAAGACGCGCACGGGAATGCCCTCCGCCCGCACGCGCTCGGCCGCCTCGGCCACCAGATGCCAGCCCTTTTGAGGAATCATGCTGCCGACGTGGCCGATGGTCAACGCCCCTTCCGTCGGACGCGCGACCTCTGGTCCCCCCGCAAAAGGCGGGATGCCGTTCGGGATCACTGTGAACGACGACCGCGACAGGCCGAACAGTTTTTCGGCCAGGGCCGTGTTGAGGCTATCCACCGAAGTCAGCCGCGCGCCGTGTCGCGTCAAGCGCTGCGCCATCCATCGATGCAGGCGCAGGCGCACGGGCTTGGATTCGAAATGCTCGTTCACACCGTGGAACGTCGCAACAACGGACACACCGACATTGGCTATCTTGGGTAGCGGAAGAAACACGCCGGACATCCAGGCGTTGTGAAGGTGCACGACCACGCGCCGCGCGCCCGTCCGCGCCGCAAAATCCGCGATCCATGCGCGCCATGGAGGCGGACGAATGCGCTGCAGCAAAAATGCAGCCGTGCCGAACGTGCGCGGAAGCGGAGCTTCATAAAAGGCGAATTCGCCGTTTCTCACCTCTTCGCGGTAGGCGCTCGGCCATGTCGCGTCCACCACTACAGCGATCCCGACACCGACATAGCGGCCCGAGGCGCACTGCGCGGCGGCCAGTTCGCGCATCACGCTCCAGGGCCCCGTCACGGGATGCAGCGCGGCATGCAGAACGGCGATTTTCGAGTCGTCACCCATTGCGGCGCGCCTCCCGCGCGCGTTCGATGATTGCCAGCAGTCCATCCGCATAGGCCTCAATTCCAAATCGTGTCGCGGCCGCGATGCAGGCCGGTTGCATCGACGCGGCCAACGCCGGGTCAGCAACGAATCGACGCAGCGCATCGGCTAGGGCATCTGTGTCGCGCGCCGGCACAAGAAAGCCCGTCCGCCCATGTTCCACCACTGCGCCGCAGTTCGGCGTCGCGATCACCGGCACGCCGTGCGCCAGCGCCTCCACCTGCGTGATGGCAAACCCGTCCGAAAGCGTCGGCAGCACAAATACATCCGCCTCGCGATACAAGCGCTCGGCATCTGCGCGCGGCACAGGCCCGCGCCACTCGACATTCGCTGGCGCAGCGCGCAGGGCCTCGGCGCGGATACCGATCGGTCCAGCCACCACAAACCGGATCGGCTCATGCGTCAACTTGCAGGCCGCTTCCACCAAATAGTGAATGCCCTTTCTCAAAATGACGGAACCGAGCCACAACACGGTGATCGGTCGATCGGCGCGCGGCAATTTGGTCTCGGGCGGATGCGACGCCTCGTAGGCGAGCGGCAGGACATGCAGTTTCGCCGGATCCGCCCCTTGGCGCACCAGCGCGACGCGCGACCATTCGGAATTAACGACCACGGCATCCGCCGCGCGCCATTCCGCCTCTGCTCGTTCATAATAGCCGGGCGGAGGCGGCCCCATCGGATCGACATACGCGGGAAATCGCGCGGCTTCTTCGCGCACCAGGTCATATTCGAACCGGCCCGGATCGATCTGATCCACAATCGCGAGCGCGCCCGCCGCGCGCGCGGCGTCGATGGCTTCAAGCGCGGCGTAGGAATAGGCAAAGAGCGCATCGTGCGCAGGCAGGCGGAGAGCAGCCAGGCGGCGCGCAAATGCCGCATCGTCTGCGGCCATTTCCTCGAGCAGCCGACCCGCGCGCGCGGCGCGCGCCAGCTTCAAACGGGAGCGAATCCCGAACGCGCGAAGCGCGATCACGCGATTGCGCGGCAGATCGGCAGCCGCCGCGCCCAGCGCCCGCGCGGCGGCAGGCGCGCACGCCGCCAGCGCGCGCGTCAACGCGTTCGACGCGGGGCCGTACCAATCCGTGACCAGGGCGGCCAGCGCGCCGCGCCGATGCAGCGCGCGAGCGGCGAGAAAATGCTCGCGCGCCCCCTTGTGCGCCACCACGACCTGACAGATTCGCCTCATTCCGTGCGCTGCACGATAGTTAGCGCCGCCCCGTTGCAACAGTCGAAAGTGCGTCCAAGAGAAGCCTTGTCATTGCGGTGAGCCCCTTTCATACATACACAGTGTGGACGAGACGCCTACAGAAACCATCCATCGCGCGCAACGCGCAACGATCGCCGGATGGGGTCGCATCGGACGGGCGGGACGTCTGCTCGAATCCGTCGATCTGAACCGAGATTCGCCGCACGCCGCGCTCTTTCGGGGACTCGGCCGCAGCTACGGCGATTCCGCCGTGCCCGCGCGTGAAACCGATCTGATCGTCGCTACGCCGCGGGCGGATCGCCTGCTGTTTTTCAACCGCGAAAACGGCGCGCTTCGCGCGGAGGCCGGACTCTCGCTGAAGACGCTGAACGAATTGTTTCTGCACCAGGGGTGGTTTGTGCCCGTCACGCCGGGTACGCAGTTTGTCACGCTGGGCGGAATGGTCGCATCGGATGTGCACGGCAAGAATCACCACGTCGCAGGCACATTCGGCCATTACGTGCGCGCCTTGATCATGCGAACCGCGGACGGGCGCATCGTCGAGTGCGGACCCGAGCGCGAGCCGGAGCTTTTTTGGGCCACCGTCGGCGGCATGGGACTGACAGGCCATATTCTTGAAGTCGAATTCACGATGGAGCGCATCCCCTCGCCGTGGATTCGCTGCGAATCGAGGCGCATCGAGGATCTCCGCGCGTTTGTCGCGGCGCTGAAAGAGGCGGCGCGGGAATGGCCGTTCACCGTCGGCTGGATCGACTGCCTCAAGCAAGGCCCTCACATGGGACGCGGCATCCTCATTTGCGGCCGCTGGGCGCAACCGGACGAGGCGCCGCCTGCACCGCCGCGGCTTCGCCGCATGATCCGCATGCCGTTCGATTGCCCGGAGTTTCTTCTCTCACGTCCGTTGGTCAGGGCCTTCAATAGCTACCTATTTTACACCCACCCGCGTCCAATTAAGCGGCGGTTGATGGATCCAATCGCGTTCTTTTATCCGCTGGACGCCATCGCCGAATGGAATCGCATGTACGGCCGGCGGGGATTCACTCAATACCAATGCGTGCTGCCGGACCCCGGCGACGCTTCGATCATCGCGCCGTTTTTTGAGCGGCTGACAAGGCGCGGCGTCGGCTCGTTTTTGAGTGTGATCAAGGATTGCGGCGCGGAGGGCCGCGGATTGCTGTCGTTTCCCAAACCCGGTATCTCGATCGCGCTCGATATTCCCGTTCGCGACAACACGTCGGCGCTGGTTGCGGAATTAAATCGCCATGTGATCGAACACGGCGGACGCATCTATCTGACGAAAGACCAGTTCACCGCGGCGGCCGATTTCCGCGCAATGGAGCCCAGACTCGACCGCTGGCTGGCGGTTCGCCGCAAATGGGACCCGGAAGGCCGCATCCGCAGCGCGCAGTCGGTTCGTCTTTTTGGAGATCATCCATGAATGCACTCGTGCTCGGCGCTACTCAAGGGATCGGCCAGGCCCTCGCTCGCCAACTGGGCGCGCGCGGCGACACGCTCTTTCTGCTAGGTCGCGATGCATCCGCATTAGAGCGAAGCGCGCGTGATATCGAAGCGCGATGCGGGCGCGCGCCGGCCGGTTATGCCATCTGCGATTTGTCCGCGCCCGAGGGGTTCGCGACTGCGCTCGACGCAGCGTGGCGCGCGCTGGGGCGCGTCGATGTTGTCATTGTGACGGCTGGGCAATTCGGCACACAGGAGGAACTGGAGAACGACCGCGCGCGGCTCGCGACAATGCTGCAGGTCAATTTTTCGAACACGATCCTGTTTTGCGAAGACGCGCGAGAGCGGCTCCTGGCAGCGGGAGGAGGGACCTTGTGCGTGTTGAGTTCCGTCGCGGGCGATCGGGGCCGGAAGCCGGTCGTGCTCTACGGATCTACCAAGGCGGGCCTTTCCTACTATCTCGAAGCGCTGGATCACGCCTATCGATCGCGCGGACTCGTCACCATTTGCGTCAAACCGGGATTCGTAAAAACGGGGATGACCGCCGCTCTCAAGCCGCCGCCGTTCGCGGGCGAACCGGAGTCCGTCGCGCGCGATATCATCCGCGCGATCGATCGCGGCACGCCGCTGCTCTATACGCCGCGCGCGTGGGCGCTGGTGATGCGGATCATCCGCCTGCTCCCCCGCGCGGTCATGCGGCGAATCGGTTTTTAGTCGCGGCGCGTCACAACCCGACCGCGAGGTCGGAGACGGCGTCTTCTTCGCCGCCGGCGGCGCGATTGAGTTCGGCCTGCGTGACGAGCGAATAGCCGCGCCCGTCGGACGCGAACATCAGCGCGAGATCGCGGTCGGTCGAAAGAAACGCGGACTCGCCGAGCCGATCGATGACGTACTGGCGCGCGAGCTCATGCGCGATCAACGCATCGCGGGAAAGCGCGCCGACGACCGGGCGCGGGGTCCCCCACTCCGCGACGACGCGCTCGGGCCGCACCTTCTCCAACAACGCGCCCAATTCGTTGCCCAGCGCACCGCGCAAGACGGGTTTGAAGTCGCCGTACGCCCGGCCCAGCGCGGCGCCGCGATGCGGCAGGAACATCACCTGGCTGCTCAAGGTCGAAGCCGGATAGCGGGCAGCGAGCCGCGCGACCGCGTCGTACTGCAAGTCGCCGGTCAACAGCGCGGCGAAATTGCCATAGACAATTCGCAAGACGAGCGAGCCGTTGTCAAAATCGCGCGCGTCTTCGGATCCCGGCACGGGACCGAGGACCTCAATGCGGAACGCGCCGCCCGGTCCCTGCTCTTCAAAAAGCGCCTGCCCCGCGTGCAGCGTCTGCGCACGGACATGCCAGCCGGCCCACGTATTCACGGCAGTCGGTCCGCGCCGCGCGAGTTCCGCGGCGAGTGCGCCGCGGCGCGGCCATTGGGCATTGCCGACCAATTCCTGATAGGCCGTGAGTAGCAGATCGGGATCGATGCGATCATCGCGATTGTCGAAGCGGGCGGCAAACTCCGGAAGCGTCTCATCCGCGCGCAGGCCGACCAGCGCGGGCGGAAAAAATAGCCGATCCACCCACGTGTGCGCGAGGACGTAGGAAATGCCGGCGGCGCGCTCCGGGCGCGGGGAGGTCGCGATGACCGCGTCCAGGTGGCGAATCTTGCGATGGGCCAGGTATGAAAGGACGCTTCGCTCCGCTTCGTTGCGGCGCCCGCGCTCGCGCTCGACGAACCCGGCGTCGATCAATATGCGCTTCCCGCCCGGCGATTCCACGAACACCGAGCTGCCGTAGCCGACGGACAACACGGTCATGCGCAGTTCGCGCGGGCGCTCCGGCGTCAGGTCTGCCCACATCGCGCCGATAAGGAGCGCCGCTCCCGCCAGCGCCGCCGCGCGCGGGGCCCATGGCGATTGAAGACCGGCCTTCTCACACCACCGAACCACGGCCTCCCGCAGCGGCTGCCGCCAGATGAACCACGCGCACCCCGCGTAGTAGGCGGCGAGGAACAGCAGGCCGGGTTTGCGAACAAATGGGTACGGAAACGCGTCCGCGCTCGCGTGGGCCAGCCACAGGAAGATCGAGGAAAAGACCCAGTTCGCCGCGCCCAGCAGCAGCGCGAGGTAGATGCCGATGCCTGGAATCAGACCGAGCAAACCGCCGATCGCGCCGAGCTGCACCACGATGCCGATCAGCGGGATTGCGAGCAGATTCGCGTACGCCCCGGCGAACGGCCAGCGCGCGAAGTAGGCGGCGGAAAGCGGGATCATCATGCCGACCTGAATCGCGCACTGCGCGGCGAGAAAAGCCCCCGCGCTTTCGGGAATCGTCGTGTAGTTGAAGGTCTCCGGCACGCCGCGGCCTTTGCGCTGCCACGCGCCGGCCGCGAGAAACAGGACGATCGAGATCGCGAGAAACGGCAGCAGGAATTGCGGCGTCACCGCGAGCGCCCAGTGATTCACAGCAATCAGGGTCAGCCCGATGCCGAGCAGCAGAAACAGCGCGAACTGATTGCCCCGCAGCCGTTGCAAAACATCGAGAAACGGCGTCGTCAGCAGGCCGAGCGACAAGATCGCGCCGAATGAGAGCGTGAAGGACGGGTCCACGACGACCAGCGGATTGTGCAGCAGGATCAGGAATGCGGCCACCGGCACGCCGATCAGCACGGACGACCGCAGGCTCTGGTCGAGATAGGCCCAGGTCAGCATGAAAAGGCTGTTCATAATCACCGCGCGCAGCGTCGAGGGCCGCGCGCCGGTGATGATTGCGAAGATGACCAGGATCAGGATGATCAGCGGCACGTAGGCCTGCCGCGGCAGGCGGAGCAACGAGAAGATGCCGACGAACATCACGGACAGAATCGTGACGTGGAGCCCCGACACGGCGAGCACATGGTTGACGCCCGCTTCCTTAAACTCGTCCGCGATCAAGTCTTCGCAATACCGGCCGATGATCGTCGGCTCATCGGGCCCCCGCCACACATGGTGATGCTTCTCGCTGAACATGCACTCGACGCCGTGCAAGCCGTAGCGCAGCCCGAGCGTGACGCCGCCGACAAACGCGGACTGCGGATAGAGCAACGTCTGCTTGATGACGCGCAGCACGTCATCGCGAAGGCGGAGCGAAAACTCCACGAGCGGATGGCCCTCGCGCAGCGGAGCGTCCGCCGGTGTGATCGCGTGAATCGGCGGCGGGCCGCTGCGCGGGGTGAACAGCGAGACGAGTCCGTAGATGTTGTGGTTCTGCTGGAAGCGCCGCGCGTTGAAGCCGCCGGGATTCGCCGCCGCGCGGGCCACGGTCAGTTCGCCGGAAAGTTCAACGTCATACCCGTACGCATCCGTCACCGCGAAGCGTTCGTAGCCCGGCAGATCGGGCCGGATCGTGACCTGGATGTCGCCGCCCTCCACGCGGTAGAACGGCCCGCCCGCGGGATACTGGATGAATTCGGGGGTGACGGGCAATACCGTGCGAAAATCATACACAAGCGGGTCCGCGGTGATGCGCCCGAGAATCGTGACCGGCGATTGCGCGCGGCCCGGCCGGACGAAGGCGCTGATGTGGTTGGAAATGCGGTAGAGCGCGACCGCGCCGCGCGCGGGGCCGCGCACGAGTTGCACGCCGGTGATGCGGGTCAGCGGCTGTTCTACAACGTAGTCCGTGCCGATCGGATCGGCAGCCCGGACGACCACGACGTCGGACGTGATGCTTTTGGGCGCAATCTGAAACTGCCAGCGCCCGCGCCGGTCGATCATCGCGCGGCCGTTCTCATCGCGCACCGCGATACGCGCATCCAGTTCGCCGAGCAGCCGAATATGCAGGTCCTCGCTCAGCGCCTCGGTCTTGCGGATGCGGAGGCGGCATGTGTCGGGCAGGTTACCGCGGGGCGCATAGCGGGCGCCTTCGGAGGAGAGCACGATTTCGGCGATGCGCGTGTCCGGCACCGTGTTCGCGGCGATATAACGGGTATAGCCGAGCGACAACGCGCCGAGCATCGCCAGACACGCGAACCAGCGCGCGCCCGAGGGCGCGGGCGCGCCACCGCGCGCGCGATGGTGGACAAAAAGCAGGACGCCGCCTGCGGCCGCGAGCGCGAGAGCGGTGAACACCCGCAGCGCCGGCAGCGCGGCGGGATCGGCGGGCCAGGCCATCGCGGCAACGAGACCGACGATAAAGCAATAACAGAACAAAATAATTCTACTTTGCGTCAGCATCGCGCGCTCCAGCGGGTAGACCGACCATCGGGTAGTACAACCGGTTCGCCGCCCACACCGGCGATTCGTCCGGCGCCCCGCGCCAGGCGGCGCGCACCGCGCCGCGGTAGTCCGGGTGAAACGCCAGCACCAGTCCGCCGAACACCAGCGCGGCGAGCAGGGCCTTAATCAGGGCTTGTGCGCCTCGTTCCATGCGTTCTCCTTCGCTTCAATCGCCGCCTCGCGCTCGCGAGCGCGCGCGGACCACAGACACGCGAATACAAAAAGAAAAACCACGCAAGGCAACAAGTAGAGCACGCCCTCGCGCGTCTCCATGATCCGTTCGCGGCACGTCGCCAGCCAGGCGAGATAGCCGATAAAACCGAGCGTGTTCAGCGCCCACACCAGCAGGGTCATCCGCGCGTGCGGCGTCACACGCACCTCTGCAACCGATGCAGCGCCTTGTCCACGACCTCCGCGGGAATCGGCGGCTCCCGTTTTGCCTGCAGGATATAGTCCACCGCCTCGCGCGGCCACATCAAGAGCGCGGATTCGTTTTTGATCTCCAACGTGGTGTTGCGTCCGGTGAAGATCAGGATCGGCACGATCGGGATGGGCGGCACGCCGCCGGTGCTCAGGAATTTCTCCAGCACCGCCACATGCCGGCGGTTCTGCAGAATCGGGTTCGCGAGCGGACGCGGGGGCAGGTCCGGCGCCTTGTATTGCAGCCATTTCCGGTCGTGCTCCGAACCGACGAGGCGGCCGCGCCAGTTTTTCGTTTCCAACACAAAAATCCCCTTCGCGCAGACCACCAAATGGTCGATCTGGGCGGTGGTGAATCCGCTGCGAATCAACAGGTCGTGATAGAGATAGTAGTCGTTGTCGAGATTCTCGTTGAGCAGCTTGGCGACCTCGTTTTCGCCGCGCAGTCCGGCGGTCATGTACTGCTCGTCGCGCGCGTTTTGGCGCGTTTTGACCGCGTGCGACACCGCGAGAAAGGCCAGCGCGCCGCCGCCCCACAGGAGCCCCGCCCCTTTCCCGCTCAGCACGCGGACCGCGCCCGCGATGAGGAGCACCGCCGCCAGCCCGACTTCAACCCACAACATGGTCCGCAGCACCCGGGTCTCGCGGCCCAGCCGGGCGCGTTGCCGGGTCAGCGAGGTTTCATTGGACAGGATGCGCGCCATTTATTTCGCATCCGGCGCGAGACGCTCCACGATTTCCGCCTTGGCCAGCGTCGGAAGGCGCTCGACGATGCGCACCTTCAAGCGGTCGCCCGGTGCGCAATCGGGTATGAGCACCGCGAGACCGTCGATCCGCGCAACCCCGTCCTTATTGGGATTCCGCCGCTCGCGCTCGCGAACCACCACTTCAAACTCTGCGCCGGGCTGGACATGGGGCGCGCGGAGCGCGCCGTCCTTGGCTGCGGCGCTCGGACGACCCGACTCTTCGGCGGCCAGTTTATGCAGCAGGCGTCCGTTCCAAAAACGCTCGCGCTTTTCGGTGACTTCAAACACCACCCGCTCTCCCTTTTGCGCGCCCGCGATATAGACCGATTGATCGCCCACCTTGACCATCCCATCCCCCATTCGGCCGACGCTGACGACGACGCCGGTATAGATCTCGCCCGCGGGGATCGGCTCTCGGGCGGGCGGCGTCGAGCGCGGTGCCGGCGTCGGGGCGAGCGAGGGTTCGCGCGCCGCGGCGCGATTGAGCACAATCGCCTCGGCGGTCGTGCGATGCAGGCGCGTAACCTCGACGTCCACGATCTCACCGACTTGCACACCCTTCACAAACGTCACCGTGTTGCCGATCCGCGTAATCATCGAAGCGCCGTCGCGCGACTCGCCCGAGATGCGCACCCGGTAGCGCCGGCCCAGCTCCGGCTGCAACGTATTCGGACCTGTCGCATCGAGCACCTCGCCGGTGTTCACGCTCACCTCGGCGGCGGCGCGCGCGTCGAGCACGGTGACGACCTGCTCGTTGGAGGCTCCGCTCCCGCGCACGGCAAAGAACACGACGGCGCCGGTGGCGGCTACCGTCAGCGCGAGCAGGATCAGCAACCTAGGCATCGTGAGAAACGGCGCGGGCGTTTGAGTGGTGGGTGTTTCGTCGGCCATGGAACATCTCCTGATCCGGTGAATGCTGCTCGCGATGCGAGTGTATCCGAATCCCTCCGCGCCAATCAACGCGATTGGGCGTCGATTTTACGGACGCTATTTCACCGCGGCGCCGGAGGGCAGCGCGCCCTCGACGGTCACGAGACGCAGCTGGTCTCCGGAGGAGGCCGCGAGCAGCATGCCGTTCGACTCGAACCCGCGGATTTTTGCGGGCTTGAGGTTGGCGACCACGACCACGGTCTTTCCGACGACTTGTTCGGGCGTGTAATGCAGGGCGATTCCCGCGATGATCTGGCGTTTTTCTTCGCCGAGCTGAATCTGCAATTTCAACAACTTGTCCGCGCCGGGAACCTTCTCGGCTTCAAGCACCTTCGCCGTGCGCAACTGCACCTTCGCGAAGTCCGCATATTCGATGAGCCCTTCGGCTGGCGCTGGCGCAGGCGGCGTGGCGGGCGCCTTCTTTTCGATGCGGGGAAACAGCGGGCCGGGCTCCACCACGTCGCGCCCGACAGGGAAGATGCCGAATTGGCGCAGCTCCTCGATCGTGCAGGGTCCGCGCAGCCCGATCGCCGCGCGCAGCGCCTCCATTTTGCCCGGCATCACCGGCTGCAACAGCGATGACAAAATGCGCAGCGACTCGAGCGCGACGTAGAGGCACGTGTGCAGCTCCGCGGGATCCGCCTGTTTCGCCAGCGACCACGGCTGTTTGACCTCGAAGTATTTGTTGACGCGCTTAACGGCGGCGAGCACATCGGCCAGCGCCTGATCGATGCGCATGCCGTGCACCAGCGAGAAGCACGATTCCACCGCGCGCAAAACCGCGGCGCGCACGTCGGCGGATTCCGCGTCGAGTTCGCCCGCGGGCAGCGCCGGCGATTTTCCGTCGCAAAAGCGGCGGGTCATGTTGGCGACGCGGCTGAGCAGGTTGCCGAGGTCGTTCGCGAGGTCGGCGTTGTATCGCCGCGTGAACGCATCCTCGGTGAAACTCGCGTCCTGGCCGAGAATCATTTCGGCCATCAGAAAGTAGCGGAACGCGTCGACGCCGTAGCGATCGATCATGTCCATCGGATTGACGACGTTGCCGAGCGATTTGCTCATCTTCGCGTCGCCGGAGAGCCACCACCCGTGCGCGAACACCGTCTTCGGCTGCGGCACGCCGAGCGCCTTGAGCATCGTCGGCCAATAGACGGTGTGCGTGGTCAGAATGTCTTTGCCGATGAGGTGATAGTTGACCGGCCACCATTTTGCGAACATCGCATCATCGCTCTTGTAGCCTATTGCACTGATATAATTGACCAACGCATCGAACCATACATAGCAGACATAGTCCTTGTCGAACGGCAGCTCGATGCCCCACGCGAGGCGGCTCTTGGGGCGCGAGATGCAGAGGTCCTGCAACGGTTTTCGCAGGAACCCCAGCGTCTCGTTGCGGCGGTGATCCGGCTGGATGAAGGTCGGGTTCTCGTTGATGTAGTCGATGAGCCATTGCTGGTAGGCGCTCATCCTGAAGAAGTAGTTCGACTCCTTGATCCGCACGATATTCGGAAGATCCTCGGGCTTCTTACCTTCGGGCAGGTCTTTTTCCGTGACGAAGGTCTCGCTGGTCACATCGTAGAGGCCGTCGTATTCCGCTTTGTAGATTTCGCCCCGGTCGTAGAGGTCCTGCAGGCAGGCCTGCACCACGCGTACGTGTCGCGGCTCGGTGGTGCGGATGAAGTCGTCGTTGGTGATTTCGAGACGCTTCCACAGGTTTTGAAAATGAACGACGGTGGCATCCGCCTGCTGCTGGGGCGTCATACCGGCCTTCTCCGCCGCCCGTTGCACCTTCTGTCCGTGCTCGTCGGTCCCGGTGAGGAAGTGCGTTGGCACGCCCGCGAGCCGGTGATAGCGCGCCAGCACATCGGCGAGGATGGTGGTGTACGCATGGCCGATGTGCGGCTTGTCGTTGACGTAGTAGATCGGTGTCGTGATGTAAAAGCGCTCGGAATTCATCTTGAGATGCGAGTATAGGCGTCGATCGCGAGGGAACAACAGCGAAACAGCGGCTCGATGTGCGGACGCGGCAATGACGCTTCAGAACGGGGCTGTTGCCCCAAACATGCCCATCCCCAAACAGCGCTCCGTTCGGGCAACGTTATTGCGGATAATCCACCCCGCCCTTCGGGCACATCTCCGGTGGAGGGGACTGATGTGTGGTCCCCTCCCTCGGAGGGGTCCGCGCAGCGGGGGGTGGGTGTTTTGACCAAACCTGAACCGATATAAGCTGAACGAATAAAAAGAACTCCTATCAGCAGCCCGTTCGGACAACAGCCCCGGAACTACTCGACCAACTTGGCGTCATTCCAGAGACGTTCTAGCTGATAGTGGTCGCGCTGGTCCTGGGTGAAGATGTGGACGACGAAATCGAGGTAATCGGCGACGATCCATCCGCTGTCCGGCGTCCCGGCGCGGCGAAAGCACTTTATGCCCTCGTCGCCGAGCGCTTTTTCCACCTCGTTCGCGAGCGCCTTGAGATGCGGGGCGCTGTTGCCGGTGGCAATCACGTAAAAATCCGTGACGGGCGAGAGGCCGGTCACATCGAGCAGGGTCACCTGCTCCGCCTTCTTGGCCAACAGCGCTTCGCGCGCCTGGCGTGCCTGCGTGAGGGTATCGATCGTCAATTCTCCTGTTTGGCGAACATCCTGTTGGCGTGAATATACCGCTCGACCGCGGCGGGCACAAGGTAGCGAATCGACAGCCCGCGCGCGACGCGATTGCGGATGTCGGTGGAGGAAACATCGATGCGATGGCCGGCCACCACATTCGCGGCCAGCCGCGCGGGCCAAGGGTCGGGGAGGCGCAGCGTGTCCGCGTTCAACCGATCCAGCGCGACGCCGGGGCGGGTGACGGTCACGATTTCCGCCAACTCCAGCACGGCGTGAATGTCGCGCCAGCTATGCAGCTCCAGCAAGCTGTCTCCGCCGACCAGGAAATACAGCTTGGCCTCCGGGTGGCGCGCGCGGAACCGCCGCAGCGTGTCCACCGTGTAGGAGATGCCGCCGCGCGCGATCTCGTCGTCCGAGACCTCGAAGCGCGGGTCGTCCGCGATCGCGAGGCGCAGCAGATCCAGCCGCTCCGCCGCGGGCGCGAGCGGACGCGCCGGCTTGTGCGGCGGCTGGGCGGCGGGCAGGAAGACCACGCGGGTCAATCCCATGTGTTCCAGCGCGTCCTGCGCGGCCACCAGGTGGCCGAGGTGCACGGGGTTAAACGATCCTCCAAAAATGCCGATCCGCTCGCTCATGTATTCACCGCCGGTTGCCGCGCGCGCCGCCTAGCCCGCGCGCGCGTTCTTGACGCTGCTGAACAATTCCTCGCCGGTTTGCGTATTGACGATATTAAACTCCTCGACGTGCATGTTGGCGTTGGCGACGAAGGTCATGTGGCCGTGGTAGCGCTCCTCCATCTGGACCAGGATCTCCTCGTCCTCGTTGCGCAAGCGATCGAGAATCAGCGGATTGATCGTGATTTTGATATTTAGCGGATTTCCGGCGCTCGCCTTCTTGCGGCGCATCACTTCGGCGATGCGGCGCTGAATCTCAACGCTCATCGAAAGCGCGGACTTCACCTTGCCTTTGCCCTCGCAATACGGGCAGTTCATGTAGGTCGCGGCGCGCACACTCTCCTCCTGCCGCTGGCGCGTCATTTCCATCAGCCCGAGTTGCGAAAGCGGCAGCACGTTCGTCCGCGCCTTGTCGTGCTTCAGCGCGTCCTTCAGCGTCCGATAGACCTGGTTCTGATGCTTGCGCGATTTCATGTCGATGAAATCGATCACCACCAGCCCGCCGACATTGCGCAAGCGGAGCTGGCGTCCGACCTCCTCGGCGGCCTCCTGATTGACCTCGAAAATCGCGTCCTCCTGGTTCTGCGCGCCCTTGTGGCGGCCGGTGTTCACGTCGATTGCGACGAGCGCCTCGGTCTCGTCGATGATGAGGTATCCGCCGCTCTTGAGCCAGACCTTGCGGCTGAAGGCGTTCTCGAGCTGGCGCTCGACATCGAAGTGCTCGAAGATGGGCGCATCACCGTCATACAGCTGGATGCGGGTGCGCGTGCGGCGCGCATATTTTGTCATGATGGCGCGAATCCGGTCGTATTCTTCGCGCTGGTCCACGACGATGCGATCGACGTCCTCCGTCAGCGAATCGCGCACGGTGCGCTCGATCAAATCCGGCTCTTGATAGAGCCAGCACGGCGCGGGTTTGTTGCGGATGCCGTCCTCAATGTCTTTCCAAATCTCCGACAGCGCGCGGACATCGCGCGCGAAGGAGACGGCGCGCGCGCCCTCGCCCGCAGTGCGGACGATGAGGCCGTTGCCGCCGGGCGACGGCAGTCGCGCGAGGATTTTCTTGAGCCGCTCGCGCTCTTTCGCGTCCTCGATTTTTCGCGAGACGCCCTTCAGCGTGGTGCCCGGCATCATCACGAGGTAGCGGCCGGGCACGCTCAAGTTCGCGGTCACGCGCGGCCCCTTCGTGCCGATCGCGCCCTTGGTCACCTGGACGACGATTTCCGAGCCGACCGGAAACTGCTTGGCCATCTCGCCGGGTCCGAATTTCTTTCGCTTTGCGGGACGCCGCGTTTCGATTCCTTCCTCCGCCTCGATGCGGGCGGAATCCTCCGGGATCATGTCCCAGTAGTGAATGAACGCGTTCTTCTTCATTCCGATATCCACGAATGCGGCCTGCAGGCCGTCTTCGAGGTTCTGGATGCGCCCCTTGAAGATGCTGCCGACGATGCGGTCGTCGCTGGCGCGCTCGATGAAGAAATCATCGAGCTTGCCCTCGGTCAGGATCGCGACGCGGGTTTCCAGGCTCTCCGCATTGATGACGATCTCCTTCTTAATTTTCCTCCGCATGAACAACTTGAGGAATCCCCACATGGCTGCACTCCTTTCAGCGCCGGAACCGGCGCACATACACACTCTGCACCAGGCCCAGGCCGGCCATGGTGCTCAACATGAACGAACCGCCGTAGCTGACCAGCGGCAGCGGGAGGCCCGTGATCGGCATCAGCCCGACGGTCATCGCCATATTCACGAAGATATGGCAGAACAACAGCGTGACGATGCCAGTCGCGAGCAGGCGCCCCAGCTTGTCGCGGGAGGCGAGCCCGGCCCGGATACCGCCCCCCAGCAGGGCCGCGAACAGGGTCAGCAGCGCCAGGCTGCCGACAAAACCGGTTTCCTCGGCGATCACGGAAAAGATAAAATCCGTGGGCGCCACCGTTCGCGGCAGGAAGCCCAGAATGTTCTGGGTTCCCATCAAATAGCCTTTGCCGAACATTCCGCCCGAGCCGACCGCGATGCTCGACTGGATGCTGTTCCAGCCGGATCCCAGCGGATCGCGGCCCGGATCGAAAAAGACCAGCAAACGCTCTCGTTGATAACCATCGAGAATGAACCAGCCGGGAATTAGCGCGAACACCCCTGCCCCGGCCAACAGCGCGAGATAGCGAAGCGGCGCTCCGGCGACAAACAGCATGGCGAACACCACCGGCGCCAGCGTCGCCGCCGTGCCCAGATCCGGTTGCTGCAGGATCAAGACGATAGGCCCCGCGGCGATCACCCACGCGAGGAGAAGCGTCTTCGGATGCGACAGGTCGCGCGCAGGATCCGCCAAATAGCGCGCCAGGAGCAGGATCGTCCCGATTTTTGCGAACTCAGACGGTTGAATGAACACGCCGAACAGGCTCAACCAACGCGTCGCGCCGTACATCTTCCGCCCCATCACCAACACCAGCACCAGCAGCAGAAGACATGCGGCGTAGATCAACAAGGACGCGCGCGAGATGCGCCGGTAATCCACCGCGACGAGGGCCAGCAGCGCGCCGGCGCCGACCGCGGCCCACAACACCTGCCGCACCGTCATTGCCGTGACCTGCAAGTCGTCCTGCCGGACCGACGCGCTGTAGATGAAAAACACCCCGAAGGCGATCAGCGCCGCCGTCGCCGCCAGCATGAGCCAGTCCATGCGCTTCCACAGGTGGACGATGCGCTGCGCGTGCATCAACCGCGGCCCTCCTCGCGCTCGGGTTCCAACAGGCCCATCAGCAAATTGCGCATGCGCGGCGCGCTCGTCTCGCCGCCGGAGATCCCCTCGTCCACGAGGATGGCGACCGCATAGCGAGGCGCCTCGAATGGCGCATAGGCGACCATCCACGCATGGCGCTTGCGGTCCTCCTTGCGGCCGAATTCCGCGGTGCCGGTCTTGCCCGCAATCGTGTGGCCGGGAATCGCAACGCGGCGCGCGGTGCCGCGCTCGCCGTGGATCACGTCGCGCATGCCCTGCCGCACCACCTCGAGGTTGGCGGGATTCCACTGCATGTCGCGCACCAGCTCGGGCGGCTGCATGGCGAACGTCTCGCGGCCGAACTCGCGGATGCCGCGCACAAGGCGCGGGCGGTACAAGCGCCCGCCGTTCGCGATCAACGCGGCCACCTGCGCCATTTGCAGCGGCGTCGCCACGATCGCGCCCTGCCCGATGGACACGTTGCAGGTGTCGCCGTCGCGCCAGGCGTCGCGCTGGGTCCGGCGTTTCCACTCGTCGTCCGGCATGAGCCCCGCGATTTCGTGATCGAGTTCGATGCCCGTGCGCGCGCCAAGGCCCATGCGGAGGGCCATCTCGTGCAGGCGCGGCATGCCCATCGCAAGGCCCATCTCGAAGAAGTACACATTGCAGGACTGCTCGATCGCGCGGCGAAGCGTCAGCGGGCCGTGGCCCGGATGGAACCAGCAGCGAAACGTGGCGCGCCCGAGTTGGAACGCGCCGGAACACACATGTTGATCGCCCGGCGCGCAGCGTCCGCTTTCAAGGCCGGCCAGCGCGGTGACGAGTTTGAACGTGCTGCCCGGCGGATAGCCGCCCGCGACGGCGCGATTCAACAGCGGCGCCAGCGGATCGTCGCTCAACTCCCGCCAACGGCCGGCAGAAATCGCCGGCACAAAGTCGTTCGGATCGAACGCAGGGCGGCTCGCGAGCGCGAGCACATCGCCGTTGCGCGGGTCCATCACCACGACGGCGCCCGGATCGTTGCCGAGCGCGGCCTCCGCCAGCTCCTGCGCGCGCATATCGAGCGTGAGCATCACATCCTGGCCGGGGCGCGGTTCGCGCTGCCTGTAATCGTAGCGGCGGTATCCGGTGACATCGACGCGAAGCAGCCGGCCGCCCGCCTCGCCGCGCAGATACAGATCGAGCGTCTTCTCCAGACCGCTGCGTCCCGCGATCTCGGGCAGATAGTAATGGAACGGCTCTGCCTCATCCTGCTCGATGTCCGCGCGTCCGACATATCCGATCGCGTGCGCGGCGAGCGCGCGAAACGGATACACGCGGGTGCTCTCGGCCTGAATATCCACACCCGGTACGCGGCCCGCCTGTTCGGCGAAACGCGCCATGACCCGCTCGTCCACATCGCGCCACGCGGTGAGCGGAAGCGGCAACCGACGCCGAATATGGCTTCGAATATCCTCTCGCGTGAGGTGGGACGGCACACCGAGCACCGACTCGAGCTCGCGCAACAGCGCCTCGACGCGGTCGATCGTGCGATCCCACGGGCCGGGCCGGCGCAATTCTTCCAGATATAGGTTGATGGCGTAGCTTGGCCGGTTGTCGGCCACGACACGGCCGGCGCGATCGTAGAGACGACCGCGCATTCCCGGCAGGCGCACGCGGCGCATGCTCTGTTTGAGCTGGTCCTGCTCATAGCTGGGTCCGCGGTGGATTTGAATCTGCCAGAGCCGCGCGCCGAGACCGATGAACAGCGCGAGGAAGCAGATGAACACGAGGCGCAGCCGGAGGAACTCGTCATTCCATGGATTGTCGCGCGCCATCAGTCCGCCTCCGCTTCGGCGAGTCCCAGCGTTTCATCGAGACTTGTCATCAGGTGGAACACCATCGGCGTCACCGCGCCGCCCAGCACAAACGCGCCGGCCAGGCGCAACGCCGCGTGGGCGGGCGCCGGTTCGATCAAACCGTCCTTCAGCAACATCAGCAGCGCAAAAACCGTCACGGCCAGATTGACCAGCGCGCCGAAGACCACGTGCGTCGTCCACTGCCGAACCACCACATCGTCGCGGTAGCGCTCGATGACAAGGCCCGCCACTGCGTAGGCAAAACTCGATGTGCCCAACGGCATCTGGCTCAAACTGTCCTCCACGAGGCCCGCAAGCAGCGCGACTTCAAGCACCAGGCCGCGCGGGCGGACCAAGGCATAATATACCACCAATCCGCACATCACCGGCGCCGGCGCCCACCCGGTCCACGCGGTGGTCGGGACCACTGCCTGCGCCAGCGCCGCCATCAGCAGCGCAAAGACGATCGAAATCTGACTCATCGCGCCGGGCCCTCCTCGCCGGCGCGCGTGTACGGCGCGTCAGGCGAAACCATCCGCACCGCGAATACATATTGCAGCGTGCCGATGTCCGCCTTTGAAATCAGATCGGCATATTGATAGAGGCCCGAGCGATCGGTCGCCACGCGATCCACGTAGCCGATGAGCAGCCCGCGCGGAAAGATGCCGCCCAGCCCGGAGGTGATCACCTCGTCGCCCGGCCGGATCGGAATGTTCTTGTTGATAAACTCCATCCGGCACACCACCGAGCCGTCCCACTGCGGCCCGCGCCCCGCGACCAGACCGAACGATCCGGTGCGCAGAATCTGGCCCGCCACGCGGCAAGTCGGATCCGAAATCAGCAACACCTCCGCCGTGCGCGCGGAGACGGACGCGACGCGTCCCACCAGCCCGTCCACGGAAATCACCGCCTGATCCGGCGCAACGCCGTGCTCGGCGCCCTTGTTGATCCGGATCGTTTGCCACCAGCCGTCGCGGCTGCGCGAAATCACCTCCGCCGGAATGAGATCGCGCTGCGCGCGCGTGGCGAAGCCGAGCGCCCCGCGAAGCTGTTCATTCTCGCGTTCGAGCGATTTGAGATCGCGCACCTCGCCCAGCAGCCGCGCGATCTCCGCCGTCATACGCTGGTTCTCTAGCGCCATGCCGCCGAGTCCGCGCACGGCGGCCCAGCCTTCCTGCAGGCGGCGCAAGCCGCCCGTGACGGATTCCTGCAGCGGGGCGAGCGCGGACCGCACCGCGTTCTTGACCCCGAGACTCTGCGCCGCAGGCAGGTTCAGCAGGGCCAGCAGCAGGACCACCAGCAGCAGCCAGAGGACGAGACGGCGCTCTCTCACGAAAGGCGCCTCCCGGTCTGAATATATGGAACGCTCGTTTGCATGCCCGGACCCTGTTGGCAACCCCGGGCGAAGAACGGATGAGACGGCGAACGGCGCGCAGCGGCGCTAGTACACCTTGTCGGAGCGGGAGACCTTGCGAAGGAAATTGAGTTCGCTCAACACGATGCCGGTGCCTTCCGCTACTGCGCTCAACGGGTCGTCCGCCACATGCACAGGCAACCCGGTCTGTTCCGCGATCAACTTGTCCAATCCCCGCAGCAGCGAGCCGCCCCCGGCCAGGATCATGCCGCGATCCACCAGGTCCGCCGACAACTCCGGCGGGCATCGCTCCAACGTAATGCGCACCGCTTCGACAATGGCGGAGACGGGCTCCTGCAACGCCTCACGGACCTCCTCGGAAGTCAACGTGAGCGTCTTGGGCAACCCGGCCACCAGGTCCCGGCCCTTCACCTCCATCGACATTTCTTCCTCGAGGGGGTAAGCCGAACCGATGGAGATTTTGATTTCTTCCGCCGTACGCTCGCCGATCAGCAGGTTGTAGACCCGCTTCAGATACTGGACGATCGCCTCATCCATCTCATCGCCGCCGACGCGCACGCTGCGACTGAACACGATGCCGGCGAGGGAAATCAGCGCCACCTCGGTGGTGCCGCCCCCGATATCGACAATCATGTTGCCGGCGGGGTCCTGCACGGGCAGGCCCACGCCGATCGCCGCGGCCATCGGCTCTTCGATCAGGAAAACCTCACGCGCGCCGGCATGGACTGCCGAGTCCTTGACGGCGCGTTTTTCCACCTCCGTAATGCCGCTGGGAACGGCCACGATCACGCGCGGCCGGACCAGTTTCCGGCGATTATGAACCTTGCGGATGAAATACCGCAGCATGGCCTCCGTGATCTCAAAGTCGGCAATCACGCCGGCCTTGAGGGGACGAATGGCCACGATGCTGCCGGGGGTTCGGCCCAGCATCCGCTTCGCTTCTTCACCCACGGCCAATACCCGGCTGGAGCCCGCCTGGATGGCGACCACCGAAGGCTCGCGCAGCACAATGCCGCGGTCCTTGACATACACCAGAGTGTTGGCCGTGCCTAAATCGATGCCAATATCGTTGGAAAATAGACCCAGAACGCTGTTAAGCATGTATCGTCTCAAATCGACGCGTTAATTTCATAGATACTGCGTCACCCCGCTTCCACCCGTCAAGATCGAATCCGACGAGGACGTTCGCCGATTTCATGCGTGGTGGTGCGCAAGACGTTGGTCGTTGCGGACCAAGGGCGCCGCAACAGGTATAAGCGACTCGCCCGCGCCGACTGTGGGGAGGAATAATTTTTAGGCCGGCATGGGGCGGGAGGTTCCCGGCGGGCTTGTCCCGCTGGTGAATACGTTTGACGGATTGCGGCACAACGCCTTAATACGTCGCCTTTGACACGGTTGTGTCGACATCAACCCCGCACACGGGGGGTTGGGAAACGGCCTTAGGAGTGCGAGAAATATGAGACTGCTAGGATATGTGTGCATCGCGAGCGCAATGCTCGGACTGTCAGCCGCTCAAGCGAATACCCCGCTGTCGATTCCCGAGCTTGAAAGCATGATCATGCGCGCGGAACTAGCCATCCAGGACGGCCGCGTTGTTCCGAATCGGGATTTGCAGCCATTACTCGATCAGCTACGTATCGCCAACGAGGATCGGCAGCAACGTCTCATCAGCGCGATCACGACATTCGGCAGCGCCAAAGGAAGCAGTCCTGCTGCCGCGAAGCAGTTTCTAGCAGAAAACGCACCGCCCGTATTATTCTCCGTGTTCGATCGGGCAAGCAGCCATTTTCTGCGCGCGGAGGCCCTGATGGCCCTGCGCGAACTCGGCGTCGCCAAGCCGGTGGTTGAGGAAGCCATTCGCCGCGCCGAAGCCGACCGACACGAATTCGTTCGCAGCCGTGCTGATATCCTACGCGGCTATTTGAAGAGCGCCCCTGACAGCCTCATCGCGGCAGCAGCGATCAAGCCGGTCGACCCGGCGCGCGAACAGCAGGCGCGCGAGTGGCTTGCCAAGCGCAGCATCCAGATTTCGCCGGATACGCTTCGCAACTCCGCGATGCAGGGCAATGTTGAGGCGGTGCAGGCCTTGCTCGATGCGGGTGTCCCGCCCAACACCTCCGACCCCATGCAAAGCCCGCTGCACGTCGCCATTCAATCCGGTTGCGCGCGCAAAGGCGCCGACAATCCGCTGATCATGCAGACGGTTGAAACCCTGCTCGCGCGCGGTGCGGATCCGAATGCTAAATATACTTCGGGCGGAACCGTTCTCTTTTTTGCCGCCCAGGGATGCGGTCCCCTTGTCGTGCAAAAATTGCTCGATGCCGGCGCCGACCCGAATATTGCGAATGCCGCTGGTCTCACGCCGCTCGGAATGGCGCTCCTGATGCGGAAGACAGACATTGCCGAAGCGCTTATTCAAAAGGGCGCGAAGCTGGACGAGCGCCAGCTCGGCATGTTGGGCGGCGTTTCCTCCGATCCCGTCATTGCCGCCTTGATCCAACGCGCTCGGCGATGAACGAGGCGGCTCTGGTGGCGCAGTTCGCGGCCGTTCACACACCCGACTGAGCGCCGGCGCGGTCCCTCTTTTTTTCGAGCGGCGTCGCCGCGCGCGCAGATTACACGCCTAAGGCCCAGCCGACAGCCACGACGCACCGCCACGCATCCTTTCTGCACATACGCGCGGTTGCCCGTCGACGATCCGGGCCTTGCCGTGTGTCTGTTCCTGCCACCCATTGCCACTCTTCGTCCCCCGCCGACGCAATGCCCACCGTACGGACGAATAACGCCCACCCAGCGCGAACACATCGCCCACTCACCGCCGACACAGAGCTCACGTATCGCCGACAACGCGCCGCTGTGCATTAGGAGAAATCCTTGTATTTATGTTATAGCAATATAGCAATATGGCTATAATGTTATAAAATGGATTGCGCTGAAAAACCCTGCCGGTGGGGCGTCCGCCCTATTTGCAAATAGCATGTACTTCGATTTTGTGAATATATCCCAATGTATTTTATCCATCACTCGCGGTGTGGGTCACCCGCCCATTGTGTTTTACGAAACAGAGGGGGTTTTCAGCAGAATCTAAAATGAAGGTTTTACACTGTCCTTGTCCGCAGGCGCATGCAAATCATTCGGGGCCTGCGGTGGGGTGATCCGGTCCGCATGCGAGGATGGGGATCTCAGCGACGCACGCGCGCTCGCGAAATTATGATCACCTCAATGTGCGCAGGAATCGCGCGCAATCGCCGATACTCCGCGCCCATCGAATCATCCTCGCGCTGCTGCATCCGGAGTAACCACTCGACACGCGATGGGTTCAGCGGAACGACACACGCGCGCTTCAAGCCGCGATAATCGCTAGATAGCAGCAAGAAACGCGTCCATTTGCGCATCCGTCCCAATACTGATCCGCAAATGCTCGCCCGTGCGAGGACCGGGGAAATAGCGCACAAGAATGTTTGCCGCGCGCAACCGTTCGAAGCACGCGCGCGCATCGCCGCCCGGAGGCCGCGCGAATATAAAATTCGCAGCGGTCGGCACAACCCCCCACCCTCGCTCAAGCAACGCAGCCGCGACCCGCTCGCGCGTCGCAATGATCTTTCGCGCGTTGCCGCGCATCCATTCCTGATCGCGCACCGCGGCCGCGCCAAGCGCCTGCGCAAGCGCGTCGAGATTGTAGGAATCCTTGATCTTGTAGAGCGCCTCAATCAACGAACCGGCCCCAATCGCATACCCGATCCGGAGTCCGGCCAGCGAATACGACTTGGACAGCGAGCGCGTCACCAGCACATTCGAATAGCGCAACGCGAGATCGGCGAATTGATCCGGCGCGAAATCCGCATAGGCCTCGTCCAACACGACGACGCCTCTGCACGCTGTGCACACCGCCTCAATCTCCGCGCGCGGATATGCGCATCCCGTCGGTGCGTTGGGGGTGGCAACGAAGATAAGAGATGCATCCACCGGTATCCGCGCAATGGGCGGAAGCGCAAAGTCATCTGCGAGCGGTACGGCAACGCCGCGCACGTCGGCAATCGCGGTCAACACCGGATACAAGGAGTACGACGGTTCGAACCACGCGACGATCCCCTCGCGCTCGACGAACGCACGCGTGCATAGCGCAAGGACTTCGTCCGATCCGTTTCCGGCAAATACGTTCTCCACCCCGCACCCGTGCAGGTCGGCAATCGCCTGCCGCAACGCGGTCGACATCGGATCGGGATATAGCCGCAATCCGTCCGCCGCATAACCGCGCAGCGCTTCCACCACGCGCGGCGAAGGCGGATAGGGATTCTCATTGGTGTTGAGCTTGATCAACCCCGGCGCCCGCGGCTGCTCGCCGGGCGTGTAGGGCGTCAACGCGCCCACCGAACTTCGAATCAACGACATGCGCGCATCCTTGTGCCCCGCGCGGCTACTTCTCAAATCGCACGCGCGCGGATCGCCCGTGGGCGGGAAGCCGCTCGACACGGGCGAATTCCTCGATGTGCGGGAGAACGTCCTGCAAATCCGCGCGCGTAAATGAAATAACACTCGTTCGACGCCGGAACGAATCAACCGACAGCCCGGAAAACAACGCCGCCGTGCCGCCGGTCGGCAGCACGTGGCTCGGCCCGGCCACGAAGTCGCCCGCGCATTCCGGCGTCCATGGCCCGACAAAAACCGCGCCGGCCCGCCGAATCTTCTTCAGCCACATGCGCGGCTCGCGACACATGATCTCCAAATGCTCAGGCGCAAAGTCGTTGATGAGGTTCATCCCAATATCGAGATTGTCCACGATCACAAGCAGTGTGCCTTCGTCCAACACGCGCCGCAGCGCGGGCCCGGCATCGAGTTCCTCCGCCTGCCGCGCCAACTCGTCGCCCACCGCATACGCGAGCTGCGGCGAAGATGTCACGAGCAACGCGCGCTCGTGGCCGGTGCCGTGCTCGGCCTGCGCGAGCAGGTCGGCGGCAATGTGCTTCGCGACGGCGGAGTCGTCGGCCAGCACCGCAACCTCACTCGGACCGGCGATCATGTCGAGGTCAACCTGGCCATAAACGAGCCGCTTCGCGGCGGTGACATATGGACCGCCCGGTCCGACGATCTTCTGCACCTTCGCAATGGTCTTCGTGCCGTACGCCATGGCGCCGATGGCCTGAATACCGCCAATGCGGTAAATCTCGGTCGCACCCGCGAGGTCGAGCGCGTAGAGCACGTGCGGGTTGAGCTTGCCGGACTTTTCGGCGGGCGTGCAGGCGACCACTTCCTGTACCCCGGCGATCTTCGCAAGGGCAACAGTCATCAGCGCGGTGGACGCGAGCGGCGCGGCGCCGCCGGGAATGTAGCAGCCGACGCGATCATAGGGCTGGAACTGCTCGCCGAGCATGCCGCCCTTCGGACTCAAGATGTTCCAATCTTTGCGGAGCCCGGCCTTGCCGAATTTCTGAATGCGCGCGAGCGCTTCGCCGGCGGCCTTCTTAAAATTCGGATCGGCTTTGTCGATCGCGGCCATGCGCTCGGCCTTGGTCACTTCGAATTTTCCGGGCGCAATCTTGGCGTCGTCGAATTGCGCGGCGTAGTCGCAGATCGCCGCGTCGCCGCGCGCGCGGATGTCGTCCAGGACCTTGCGCGCCGTCTCCTCGGCCTCCGGCAACACCGCGGGGCGGACGATGAAATCGAGGACCTGCTGGGCAGGCGTCGAGGGGACCCATTTTACAATCCGAATCTGCGCGGCGGTCGTCTCTTCGCGTCTGGCGTTCATGATCGTTCTATTCCTTCCGAGCCGCGGCGCGGCTCACCTGGCGGGAGCTTCGTTCAAGCGATCGCACACGGGACAGCGCGACATCGGCACACGGCGCGGCTCCACATACACGCGCCCGCAGCCGGCGCAGCGATAAAGCCGCCCGGCGGGCGCCGGTTTCTCCGGCCACCCCTTGCGGGAGGCGTAATATACCCACGCCGAAAAAATCGCCACAAGGGCGAAAACGACCGGCGCCCAGAAGATCGCCGCGCTGGAAAGCGGCGGTGTCATGGCGCGAGCGAATCCGCGCGGTCGGCGACCGGCGCGGGATAATAATACACGTTCACCGCGTAGCGGCCCGCGCGACCCGGCGCAGCGCGCAGTTTGCGGAGCGCGCGAACAATCGCGTCGTTGCGCTCGCGGTCCGGCGTCGCCCGTGTGAGAAATACGCTCGAAACCTCGCCGGCTTCCGATACGTGCACCAAGGCCGCCGCGTCCCACGCACGCTCGCCCGGCGCGGGCAGCGGCTTCAACTCGAGCGGCAGACCAGACACCCATTCCGGCGCGCCGTCCGGCCATTCGACCCAGAGCGGATTCGCCGCGCCATGGGGAATGAAGAACGGATCGGCATCGGTGTCGATCGCCGCCCAGCGCGTGCGGAATGTATCCGCCACCTCGGACGCCGTGCGCGGATGCAAACGTTTCGCTTCTTCCGAAACAGGCATCCGCCCCAACAGCAGATCGTCCGCACCCGACATGCGAAGCGACGGCAGCGTCTCCACGTAGCGGCGGCGCGCGGGGCTGAAGCCGGCCGCCGTCGGCAGCGCGAACAGCACCGGAGACCGCAGCGCGCGCGGGTCCCGATCCCACGCATCCGGCCCCGGGCCGGTCTCCGGCTCAATCATGTACGCGAACCGCGGGACCGGCTCGGATGGCGGGCTCCTGCCCGGAGGCGGCCACGTCGCCTGCAGCAATGCCGCGCAGGCCGCGTGAAAGGCGATGGTCATCAGCAGGCCGGCCCAGTTCTCCGGGCGCTGCCAGGCCTTGCGTCCGCGCTTCATGGGCGCGCCTCCAACCGGGACGCGAGCACGATGTCGCGAAACCCCGCGGCATGCGCCATATTGTAGAGTGCGACGAGTGTGCCGTGTGTGATGCGGCGATCTGCTTCGATAATCAGCCCCGCCTCTCCGCCCGGTCCGCGCGCCGCGCGGCCCAGCGCCAGTTGAAGACCGTCCAGCGTCAGCCGCTCATCTTGAAAAAAGTACATCCCTTCCTGCGGCACCGTCAGCACGAGCGCATCCGGGCGGATGCCGTCCGCAAACGGCGCGGGCGGCAATTCAAGCCGAACACCCGGCCGCAGCACCACGGCGGACTGATATACGATGACCAGCAACAGCAGCAGCGCAAAATCCACCCACGGCGCGACCCCGAGCAGGCCGCGCGGCGCCTTCTCCAGCGGTTGAAACGTGCGGCGAAACGCGGTCAGCCGCTCTGGAACGGTTTCGGCCATGGCCGGCTACGCGCGCGGCGCCTCCGTCGGCACATGCGCCAGCGCTTGCAAAATTTCCGTGTAGGCGCGCTCCATTTCCAGCACGACCGCGTTGACGCGGTTGACCAGGAACGCATGGCCGAAGTAGCCGATCGCGCCGGTCGCCAATCCCGCTATCGTCGTCAGCAGCGCGCGGTTAAGCCCGGCGGCGAGGTCGCCGCCATGCACCAGCGGCGCCTGTGTCTGCAACACGGTCATCATTTCCCACATGCCGACCACCGTGCCGAGCAAGCCGAGCACGGGCGCGAGCTGCGCGACGGCGAGCAACATGGGGAGATTCTTCTCGAGCCGGGCAATCTCGACGAGGCCCACGTCCTGCATCGCGCCGCCTGTGCGCCGTCCGCCCTGCTGGTGCTCGAGGATCGCGGCGCGCGCCATCAGCGGGACCGGGCCCGGCATTTCCTCGCACAGCGCCGCCGCCTCCATCACATTGCCGCGCTTCAGACTATTGACGATGCCGCTCAAGAAATCGCGCCCGCGCAGCGACGACCGGTGCACAAACAGCGCCCGCTGCCCGATCAGGAACACCACGACCGCGCTGCACCCGATAACGGCCCACAACACCGGGCCGCCCTGCATCAAAAAGGTCATCATCGACCCGCTCTCCCCGACGGCGCCTCGCCCAATTGCGGCGCGCGCGCCTGCCGTATTTTCTGTATCTGCCTCTCTGCGTCCGCGCCGGCCGGCAGGCCGGCCGCGGCGACGCGCTCATACATCCGAATGGCCTCATCCCACTGTTGCTCGGCCTCCTTGATCGCCGCGGCGGCGAAGGCGGCGCGCACGAACCAGACCGGCTCGACGAAGCGCCCCTCGGCGCGCGCGTTAAGCCACCCGTACACCGCGTCGAGATAGTACCGAAACGCGTCGGCGGGGCGACCCATCTGTTCGTAGCACCGTCCGATTTTGAATTCCGCCTGCAGGCGCAGCGCGGGGGAAACGACGGGGCTGTCGAGCAGCGCGCGATAATGCGCAATCGCTTCCTGATAGCGTTCCGGGCGGTCGGCCCCGAGCATGAACTGGCAGTCGCCCATGCGTCCGCGCGCGCGGTCGGCGAGCGGATGGCCGGGGAACCGGCGCACGATATCGTCAAACGCGAGCAGGGCGCCGGAGTATTCGCCCAGCTCGGTCAACGCGTCGCCCTGCGCAAACCGCGCGTCCGGCACGAGCGGGCTGTTCGTGTAAGCGCGAGTCACCTCGTTGAAAAGGCCGATCGCCCTGCGGTACTCCGCTTGCGCCATCGCGGAGCGGCCCGCCCAATACAACGCGTCGTCCGCCCATTCGCTCGCCGGAAAGGCGCGGGCGAGCGCGAGGAAATTCGACTCGGCGACGGCGTGGGCGCCCGCGTTGAACTGCTGCTCCGCGAGCCAGAACTGCACCTCGGGCGCCGCGTCGGACGCGGGGTAGCGTTCCAGAAATTGCTGCGCCACCTGCACGCCGCGCCGCGTCTGCCCCAGCAGGTGCAGCGCGCGCGCGCGCAGGTGGAACGCCTGCTCCGCAAACAGACTGTCGGGCGCCTCGCGCAAGGTCCGTTCGAAGCGGTCCAACGCGCCCTGAAAATCGCCGGCGCGATAGCGCGCCAGTCCCGAGCGCAAAAGCGCCTCGCCCAGGGCCGCCGCGCCGGGCGCGGCGGCGAGAATCCGGTCATACAGCGCGACCGCGTCCGCCCACTGCCCTTGTTCCTCCCGCAGCGCGGCGAGCCGGAACGCCGCGCGCACAGCGAGCGGGTCGGCCGGGAACCGCGCGCGCAGCTCGTTGAGCGTCTGCTCCGCCCCCGCGAAGTCGCGACCGCGCGCCTGCGCCTCGGCGACTTGCAACAGCGCCTGCGGCGTCAGCGCGCTGGTCGGAAACTCCGCGAGCGCCCGGCGATAGGCCGCCTCGGCGAGCCGAAACTGATTGTTCGCGAAATAGGCGTCTGCCGCTTTCATCAGCGCCAGCTCGCGCGCGGCCGCATCGGATTGCAGCGGCGCCGCCGCCTCGAACGCCGCTGCGGCTTCCGCGTAGCGGCCCAGGTGCCACAGCGCCCAGCCGCGCCCCAGCCGCGCGCGCGCCTGGCCTTCCGCGTCGGCGAACGCATCGAGATAGGTCTGATAAGCCTCCAACGCCGCCGCATATCGTTTCTGTTCCAGCAGAATGTCCGCTAGCGCAAGGCGCGCGAGGCCCGCGTCCGGATGTGTCGGCGCGGATTGGATCGCCGCCTCCAGCAGCGTCAGCGCCGCGTCCGCCTGGCCGGTGCGCGCGAGCAGCCGCGCGCGCGCGACGCGATGCTCCAGTTTCAATCCGAGATCGTCCGCCGCGCGCTCGCCGCGCTCATACGCCTCCAGCGCGGCCGCCGTGTTGGTCTGCGCCAGCGCGATCCTGGCGAGCGCGTACCACGCCTCGCCCCGCGTGTCCGGCGCGGTATCCGGCGTCCGCGCCCGCGCCAGCGGGTCCAGCAGCGCGTTCGCCTGGGCGTATTCGCCGCGATCCACCAGCAGGCGCCCGAGCCAGAGCCGGGCCGTTCGCGCGACCGCGTGCTCCGCATGCTGTTCGATGATCTGCCGCAGCAGGCGCTCCGCATCCGTCAGCCGGTCCGACTGGATCAACAGGCCGGCCCAGTCGAGCAGATTTTCCCCCGCGTCCGGCGCGTCCGGATAGCGTTCCTGATACTGCGCCATCGCGCGCAACGCGCCGTCGCGGTCGCCCAACCGCATCAGCGCGTGCGCACGCAGGCGCGCCGCGCGGGGCGCGTGCGGATCGTCGCGATACTCCCGTTCGAAACGATACAGCGTTTGCGTGACCTCCGCATAGCGCCCTAATTCGTGCAGCGCGCGCGCGGTCCAGAACACGAATCCGCCTTCGAGGTCGTTGCCGGACGCCCACCCGCGCCGCTCCGCGAGCAGCGCGATCGCATCCTCGTACCGCTGTTGCGCGAAGAGCGCCTGCGCCGCGTAGAGTGTGCCATGCGCCTTCGAACGCTTGAAAAACGCGTTGGAAACGAAGGCCTCGAACTTCTGCCGCGCCGTCTCATAAAACCCGTCCCGCAGCGCCGCCTGGCCGGCGGTCCAGTTCGGGTCGCGTTCAAAGCGCGCCGGCGTATCCGCCCGCGCGGACACCGCGGACAGCGCGAACAGCGCAAACAGCGCGACAGCCGCCCGCGCCGCGCAAAAACTTCCATGCTCTGTAAAAACTTTTTTTAAAACTTCCATGCTCTGTAAAAAATTTGTTCAGCGCCCGCGCAGGACCTCCGCCAGGTAGCGGCCGGTGTGCGACTCGGGGTTCCGCGCCACCTCTTCCGGCGTGCCGTGCGCGATCAGCCGCCCCCCACCCTCGCCCCCCTCGGGACCGAGATCAAGGATGTAATCCGCCGTTTTGATGACGTCGAGATTGTGTTCGATGATGACCAACGTATTGCCCGCGTCGCGCAGGCGGTGAAAGACGTGGATCAGGCGGTGCACATCCGCAAAATGCAGCCCGGTCGTCGGCTCGTCGAGCAAGTACAAGGTGCGGCCGGTGTCTTTCTTGCTCAATTCGGCGGAGAGCTTTACGCGCTGCGCCTCGCCGCCGGAGAGCGTGGTCGCGGGCTGGCCGACCTGAAGGTAGCCGAGTCCGACCTCGGAGAGCGTGCGCAGGCGGCGCGCGATGGCGGGGATGTTTTTGAAGAAGTCCACCGCCTCGTCGATCGTCATTTCCAGCACGTCGGCGATGCTTTTTCCGTTGTATTTGACCTCGAGCGTTTCCTTGTTGTAGCGCCGGCCGCCGCACTGTTCGCAGGTGACGTGCACGTCGGGCAGAAAGTGCATTTCGATCTTGAGGATGCCGTCGCCTTTGCACGTCTCGCAGCGGCCCCCTTTGACATTGAAGCTGAAGCGGCCCTTGCCGAATCCGCGTATCTTCGCCGCGGGCAGCATCGCGAAGAGGTCGCGGATCGGGTTGAACGCGCCGGTGTAGGTTGCCGGATTGCTGCGCGGGGTGCGTCCGATCGGGGACTGGTCGATCACGATGACCTTGTCGAGCTGGTCGAGTCCCTTGATGGCCTTGTGCGCGCCGGGCCGCTCGCGGCTGCCGTAGAAGTGGCGGAACAGCGCGCGCCGCAGAATGTCGTCCACCAGGGTGCTCTTGCCGCTGCCCGAAACGCCGGTCACGCAGACCATGCAACCGAGCGGGATTTTGACGTCAATGTTCTTGAGGTTGTTCTCCTTCGCGCCTTGCACGACGAGCCAGCCCTTGTTCGTCGGCGTGCGAAGAAGCGGCACCTCGACCGCGACATGGCTGTTGAGGTATCGCGCGGTGAGCGAGGCCTCGCACGCCAACAAGTCCGGCACGCGCCCCTGAAAAACCACGTGCCCGCCGTGCCGGCCCGCGCCGGGGCCTAGGTCGATCACGTAATCCGCCTCGCGGATGGTCTGCTCGTCATGCTCGACGACAACGACGGTGTTGCCGAGGTCGCGCAGTTCCTTGAGCGTGCGGATCAGTTTTTCGTTGTCGCGCTGGTGGAGGCCAATGCTCGGTTCGTCGAGCACGTACAGCACGCCGACCAGCCCCGCGCCGATTTGCGTGGCGAGCCGGATGCGCTGCGCCTCGCCGCCGGACAGCGTGCCGCTTTCGCGGTCGAGCGTGAGATAGTCGAGGCCGACATCGATCATGAATTGCAAGCGCTGCCGGATTTCCTTGATGACCTCCCTCGCGATTTTCTCCTGCTGCGGGGGCAGTTTCAACTCGTCGAAAAACGCCGCCGCGTGGCGGATCGAAAGCTTTGTCACGTCGAGAATAGAGAGACCGCCGACAAGGCAGGCGAGCGATTCGGGGCGCAGGCGCGCGCCGTTGCAGGTGGTGCACGGCTGGCGGCTCATGAAGCCGGCGAGTTTCTGCTTCATGTATTCGCTGTCCGTTTCCTCGTAGCGCCGCTTGAGGTTCGGGATCACGCCCTCGAACGGTTTGCGATATTTGTGCCACGCGCCGCCGCGCCAGAAACCGAAATCCATTTCCTCATCGCCCGAGCCGTGCATCAACACCTCGCGCGCGGCTTTCGGCAGGTCCTGGTAGGGCGTCTCCAGGTCCACGCCGAGGTGTTTGGCGACCGCGCGGATGATTCCTTTGTAGTAAATGGCCGAACGCCGTCCGCCGCCCTTCCACGCGCGGATGGCGCCGTCCTCCAGCGACAGGGACGGGTCGGGTACGATCAGGTCCTCGTCGAAGACCATCATCGTGCCGAGTCCGTGGCAGGTTGGGCACGCGCCGTACGGGCTATTAAAGGAGAAATGGCGCGGCGTCAGCGTATCAAAACTCAAGCCGCACGGGATGCAGGCATTCTTTTCGGAGCATACCGTCTCGGTCTGCTCGCCGCCCGGCGGCTGGCTCAGCGCGATCAGCGTGCCGCCGCCCTGGCGCAGCGCGGTTTCGACGGAATCCGTCAGCCGCGTGCGGATCGAGTCGCCCAACACAAGGCGGTCGATCACCGCCTCGATCGTGTGCGCCTTTTTCTTGTCGAGCTTCGGCGCCTGGTCGAGGTCCGTGATCACGCCGTCAATGCGCGCGCGCACAAACCCCGCCTTGCGCAGCTCGTCGAGCAATTCGAGATGTTCGCCTTTCCGGCCCTGCGCGCGCGGCGCGAGGAGGACAAGGCGCGTGTTCGGCGGGTGCTTCAACAGCAAATCCACGATTTGTTCCGCCGACTGTTGCGTGATCGGCCTTCCGCATTTGGGGCAATGCGGGACGCCGATATTCGCGAAGAGTAGTCGGAGGTAGTCGTGGATTTCCGTCGTCGTGGCGACGATCGAGCGCGGATTCGATCCGGCGGTGCGCTGCTCGATCGAAATCGCGGGCGAAAGGCCTTCGATGTGGTCCACATCCGGCTTCTGCATTTGCTCGAGGAACTGGCGCGCGTAAGCGGACAGCGATTCGACGTATTTCCGCTGCCCTTCCGCGTAGAGGGTATCGAACGCCAGCGACGATTTGCCCGAGCCGCTCAGCCCGGTGATGACGGTGAGCGTGTCGCGCGGAATCCGCACGGAGATGTTTTTCAGATTATGCTCGCGCGCCCCCTGCACGAGGATTTCATCAAGGCTCATGGAGAAATTCCGGAATTCGGTGATGCGACAAACTCCGCACTATACCACAGTTCCGGATTCCGCAAACGGGCCGCGCGCGGCGCAGAACATTTCGTCCGTTTTTTCCGTCTGAACGCATTGACAACTCATCGAATGCCGGTACTCTGACGCGATTTTCAGACCGCCCGGAGGCGGGTTACTGCGGAAGGTTCGCTATGGCATCGTACACTATTCGCAAGGGGCTCAACATCAAACTGGCCGGCGCGCCCGAGGCCGCAATTACCGAAGCGCCGGAGGCCGCAACAGTCGCAGTCCTGCCCGCCGAGTTCGGCCCGATCAAGCCCCGGCTGGATGTGCAGGAAGGCGCGCGCGTGAAGCGCGGCCAGGCGCTTTTCCACGACAAGAAGCAGCCGGCGCTGCGCGGAGTCGCGCCCTCCGCGGGCGTCGTGAAGTCAATCGTGTACGGACCGCGCCGCGCGATCGAGCGGATCGTGATCCAAATCGAGGGCGATGAAGCGGAATCCTTCCCCCGTCTGGATCCCGCAGCGGTCAAATCGATGGAGCGCAGAACCCTGCTCGAATTGCTCCAGAACACCGGTCTGATCAACTTGATTCGCCAGCGCCCATTCGGCCGGGCGGCTAATCCGGAAGCTGCGCCCAAGTCGTTGTTCGTCAACGGAATGGCGACCGGCCCGTTCCAGGCGGACATCAACGCAATCATCAAAGGACGCGAACTGGCCTTCCAAGCCGGCCTCGACGCCATGACGCGCCTGACCGACGGCAAGGTGTTCCTATGTCTCAACGGCGCGGTGTCCAACGCAGCGGCGCTGGCGGAGGCGAAGAACGTCGAAATTCATACATTTGAAGGCCCGCACCCGTCCGGCAACACGAGCGTGCATATCAGCCGGCTCGACCCGATGAAGCCGACGGATGTGATATGGACCGTCAAGGCGGTGGACCTGCTGCAAATCGGGCACCTGCTCCTGAACGGCGAGTCGCCTTCGCACCGCGTCGTCGCCCTTGGCGGGCCCGCTGTCAAGGAAGGCCATCGCCGCTACTATCGCGTTCGGATCGGGCAGTCGTTGGCGTCGCTTGTGGACGGCAGACTTGCGGACGGCGAGGTCCGCGTGATTCGGGGAGACATTTTCAGCGGGGAAAAAGCGGGCGCGGATGATGTCGTCGGCCTGCTCGACACCTCCTTCACGGTTCTCGCGGAGGACCGCGAGCGGCACCTGCTGGGCTGGCTGATGCCCGGGTTCAGCTACTTTTCCGTCTCGCGCGCCTTTCTTTCCCCCTGGCTGGGCGGGCTCAACAAAGAGTGGGCGCTCGGCACCAACCAGCACGGCGAACTGCGCCCGATGGTGCTGACCGGATTGTACGACAAATACATGCCCATGAACATCATGGTGGATTATCTCGTCCGCGCGGTGCTCGCCAACGACACGGAGGAGGCCATCAAGCTCGGTATCCTCGAAACGCTGCCGGAAGACTACGCCGTCTGCGCGTTCGCGTGCCTGTCAAAGATGGATTTGGTCGGGATCATCCGCAAAGGGCTTGCGGATATTGAAAAGGAAGGAATTTAGGTTAGAAGTAGGAAGTGCGATGGGATAAGGCGCGGGAGAATCGAATCTCGTCCTCTTTCCCCGCTGAAGGCCCGCTTCCTCGACAACGATACCGATATGAAAAAGTTCCTCGAAAAACAGATGGACAAGATGCGGCCGCTGTTTCTGCCGGGCGGCAAATTCGAGCGGCTCTACCCGCTGCACGAAGCGAACGAGACCTTTTTGCTCACGCCGGCGGAAGTGACCCACGGCCCGCCGCATGTGCGCGATCAACTGGACCTCAAGCGCACGATGATCATGGTTGTGCTGGCGCTGATCCCGGCGACGCTGTTCGGCATCTTCAACGCGGGCTATCAGCATAACTTGAACCACGGAATCGCGAACGCGACCTTCGTTCAACACATGATTCAAGGCGCGCTGCTGTGTCTTCCGATCATCATGACCTCCTATGTGGTCGGCGGCCTGTGGGAAGTCCTCTTCGCGATTGTCCGAAAGCACCCAATCAATGAGGGGTTCCTGGTTTCGGGGCTCCTCTTCCCGCTGACGCTGCCGCCGACCATCCCGCTCTGGCAGGTCGCCGTCGGCATCAGTTTCGGCATTGTGATCGGCAAGGAAATCTTCGGCGGCACGGGGTTCAACGTTCTCAATCCCGCGCTCACCTCGCGCGCGTTCCTTTATTTTGCCTATCCGGCGCAGATCAGCGGCGACAAGGTCTGGGCGAGCGGGCCGGACGGCTGGACGGGCGCGACTCCGCTGGGATTGGGAATGGTGGCGCATCAGGGCGAAACCATCATCGAGACGCTGAACAACGCGGGCTACACCCTCAAGTCGATGATCATCGGCCTCGAGCCGGGGAGCATCGGCGAGACCTCGGTGATCGCTTGCGCCATCGGCGCGGCGGTGCTGATTCTCTCCGGGGTCGGCTCATGGCGCATCATGCTCAGCGGCGTGCTCGGCCTGATTGCCGGGTCCTATCTGATGCAGCTCATCGGCAGCCCAAACCTCAAGCCGCTGGTGGACCTGCCCTTCTGGTATCACATGGTGATCGGAAGCTTCGCGTTCGGCATCGTCTTCATGGCGACCGATCCGGTGTCCGCGGCGGCGACCAACGCCGGGAAGTGGATTTACGGATTTCTGATCGGTTTCCTTATCCTCGTCATCCGCGTGGCCAATCCGGCCTACCCGGAGGCAGTGATGCTGGCGATCTTGTTCATGAACGTGATGGCGCCGCTCGTGGATCACTACGTGGTACAGGCGCATATCAAGCGGAGGACGCGTCATGTCTACGCCTAAAGGCGACGGTTATGTGATCGGGTTCGCGGTTTCGATCTGCATTGCTTGCAGCTTGCTGCTGTCCGCGACGGCATCGACGCTGAAAAGCCGCCAGGAGTACAACGTCGAACTCGATCGCAAAATGAACATCCTTAAAGCGTTCGGCGTGCAAACGCGCGACGAACGTGGGCGCGCCATCAGCGGCGCGGAAGTGGATCGAATTTTCGAGCAATATATCCGGGAAATCGTTCTCGATGGCGAAACCGGCCAACCGATCGAAGGGCTGACCATCGCGGGCGTGAGCCCGCGCGAAATCGCCGCCGGCACGCGCCTGCCGCTCTACACGTTCGAGCAAGACGGCGAAATCGCCAAATACGCGATCCCGATCTCGGGCAAGGGTTTGTGGTCCACCATTTACGGCTATCTCGCGCTGAATCGCGACCTCGCGACGATCGCCGGTGTCACGTTCTACAAGCACGGCGAGACGCCCGGCCTCGGCGGCGAGGTCGAGAAGGACTGGTTCCAAAACAATTTCCGCGGCAAGCGCATCTGGGGCGACGGCAACCTGCTCCCGTTTGAAGTCGTCAAGGGCACTGTGGCCGACCGTTACCCGCAGGGCAACGATCACGCGGTCGATGGAATCAGCGGAGCGACGCTCACCGGAAGAGGCGTCACACAATTTATCAATCGCGACCTTGAAAAGTACGAGAAGTATTTCAGCTTAATTCGCCGATCGTAAGGAGATTCCCGTCATGGCCGGAAAACTCAAAAAAATCGTCACCGATCCCCTTTCGGACAACAATCCGATCACGATCCAGGTTCTCGGCATCTGCTCGGCGCTCGCCGTAACCACAAAAGTGGACACGGCCATCGTCATGTCGATCAGCTTGACCGCAGTTGTGTCGTTCGCGGCGCTGATCGTCAGCCTGATGCGAAACATGATCCCCGGCAAGATCCGCATTATTGTGCAGCTTGCCGTGGTATCATCATTGGTGATTTTCGCCGATCAGTTGCTGAAAGCGTATGTGTTTGATATCAGCCGCCAGCTCAGCGTGTTCGTCGGGTTGATCATCACCAACTGCATCGTGCTGGGCCGGCTGGAGGCATTCGCGCTTGGGAACAAGCCTGGTCCCGCTTTCCTCGATGGATTAGGCAACGGATTAGGGTATAGCGCGGTCCTGATCGCGGTCGCCTCGATGCGCGAAATTCTCGGCTTCGGCACCTGGCACGGCATTCAACTCATGCCCGCGGGCTACCAGGGCAACGGGCTGATGCTGCTCGCGCCCGGCGCGTTCTTCTGCCTCGGCCTGCTCATCTGGGCGCAGCGCCAAATCATCAAGAAATTCGAGACGGCGTAAGGAGCGATTCCATGGACCTCGTCAACCTCGCAATCAAGAACATCTTCGTCGAGAACATCCTACTCTCGTTCTTTCTCGGGATGTGCTCGTTCCTCGCCTGCTCCAAGAAGGTGGAGACGGCGACCGGCCTCGGCATGGCGGTCATCTTCGTTCAAAGCATCACGGTCCCAGCCAACTGGGCGATTCAGCACTTCTTCTTGAAGCCGGGCGCGCTCGCATGGACCGGTATCGCGGGCATGGAAAGCCTGGATTTGTCGTTTCTCACGTTCATCTGCTTCATCTCGACCATCGCCTTTATGGTGCAGATCGTCGAAATGACGCTCGATAAATACTTCCCCAAGCTCTACACCTCGCTGGGCATTTTTCTCCCGCTCATCGCGGTGAACTGCGCCATCCTCGGCGGTTCGCTGTTGATGAACGAGCGCGGGTACGACCTGACGCACGCGTCGGTCTTCGGCGTCTCGTCCGGCGCCGGATGGGCGCTCGCGATTATTGCGCTCTCGGCCGTTCGAAAGAAGCTGCGCTATTCGCACATGCCCGAGGGCCTCAAGGGACTCGGCATGACGATGATCATGACCGGTCTCATGGCGCTCGGCTTCATGAGTTTCGCGGGCATCAACCTGTAAGGATTTCGGTTTGCTCACTAATTATTATGGACGCGCTTATCGGGAGTCATCGTCATGGACCTTACCTATATCTCCGCTAGTGTGACTGTCTTCACCGGCCTGATTCTGATTCTGGTGTTCGGCATCATCTGGGCTTCGAAAAAACTCGCGCCGGCCGGCACGGTGAAGATCGACATCAACGACGGGTCCAAAGTGATTGAGGCCGCGCCGGGCAAGTCCCTCCTGAGCATCCTCGCCGATCAGAAAATTTTCCTCCCCTCCGCCTGCGGAGGCGGCGGCACCTGCGCCATGTGCCGATGCAAGGTGAAAGAGGGCGGCGGCTCGATTCTGCCCACCGAAACCGGACACATCAACAAGCAGCAGGCCAAGCAAGGCGAACGCCTCGCCTGCCAGCTCAAGGTGAAGAACGATCTCAAGATTCACGTGCCCGACGAGGTGCTCGAGATTAAAAAGTTCGAAGGCACCGTGCGCTCGAACCGCAACGTCGCCACGTTCATCAAGGAGTTCATCGTCGATCTGCCGCCGGGCGTGGATTTGCACTTCAAAGCGGGCGGCTATATTCAGATCGACATTCCGAAGTACCATGTGAAGTTCAAGGATTTCGATATTGATCCGAAATTCCGCGACGCATGGGAGAAGTTCAAATTGTTCGATCTGGAATGCGTAAATGAAGAACCCTGCTTCCGCGCCTATTCGATGGGCAACCATCCCGCGGAAGGCAACATGGTCATGCTCAACGTCCGTATCGCTACACCGCCGCCGAACATGCCCGGCATCAAGCCCGGCATCGCGTCGAGCTACATCTACAGCTTGAAACCCGGCGACAAAGTCTGGATCAGCGGTCCGTTCGGCGAATTTTTCGCAAAGGATACGGACAAGGAGATGGTGTATATCGGCGGCGGCGCCGGCATGGCCCCTCTCCGAAGCCACATCTTCGACCTCTTCCTCACAAAGAAAACGAATCGCAAAGTGTCGTTCTGGTACGGCGCGCGTTCTCTCCGCGAAATGTTCTACGAA
>CALGMT010000051.1 GCA_937958885.1 uncultured bacterium
CGCCGCCACCGACATTTCCTCCCTCTTCACCGCCGCGTTCACCGAACATTGAGTCTGCAGTTCCATCAGGAGATATTCACTCTCGCACCGCTTGAATCAAGCGACCGTCTCCGGTAGCTTCTCACAAATGCCAACCAACAGAAAGCGCGCCGCCCGGGGGGAGGCGCTGGACGATATCGTGGATCGTTTGCTCTCGTTTTATTCGGATTGCGACGAGGACCGCCCGGACAGCGTGCTCGGTTGCTATCCGAACAGCCAGAAGATCATCGACGCGCTCAAAACGCTCATCGACCTGCTGTTTCCCGGCAAGTTGTCCCACAAGCCCGTGCATCGGCGCGGACTTCCGACCTATCTCCGCAATCGCACCGCTCGCGCGATCGCGCTGCTACAGCCGGAAATCGAGCGCGCCCTGCCCTTCCGATGGAAAGGCGAGGCCGCGCGACATGAGGGAGGCCACGCCCCGTGCTCTGTAAAAACGGAGGCGCGAACCATCGCGGCGCGCTTCGCGGAGCGGCTTCCCGATGTCCGCAGCCTGCTGATCGAGGACGTCCGCGCGGCGTACGAAGGCGATCCCGCCGCGCTGACCTACGCGGAGGTGCAACTGGCGTATCCGGGAGTGCTCGCGATCACGTCGCATCGCATCGCGCACGAGTTGTACAAGCTCGACGTGCCGATCGTCCCGCGCGTGATGAGCGAATGGACGCATGCGAAGACCGGCGTGGACATTCACCCGGGCGCCCAGATCGGCCACGGCTTCTTCATCGACCACGCGACCGGCGTGGTGATCGGAGAGACGACCGTGATCGGGAACAATGTGAAAATTTACCAAGGTGTCACGCTCGGCGCGCGCTCCTTCCCGCTGGACGAAAACGGTTTTCCGATCAAGCACATCAAGCGGCATCCGACCGTCGAGGACGGGGTGGTGATTTATGCGAATGCGACCATTCTCGGCGGCCATACCGTTATTGGGCGCGGTTCGACCATCGGCGGCAACGTGTTTCTGACCGAGAGCGTGCCGCCGAACACCGTCGTCTCCGCGAACCACCCGGAGTTGCGCATCAAGAGCCACTATGACGCCGAAACGGCGGACTGGGTTATTTAGCGCGCCCCGGCTCGTTCACGGAAGCTGCGTTTGCACGCGGTAGGCGCGAAGCGATCCGGGGGCGGGCGGGGCATTGCTCGGAACATCGAGCCAGTCGATGGATCCGGTTGCGCCCGATAGCGCGCCCGTCGCGGTGAACCACGTCGCGTCGATTTCATCATCCGCCCACTGCACGCGATAGACCCGCGTGCTGACGGCGTCGAACGAAATGCGCGGCGCAGGGACGACGGGGTCCTCGACCAGCGCCGTGAGCGCGAGATAGGAAGCCGGATCGGTGGGATCGGTGCCTGCGAGGAACTCCTCGAGATTGGTGAATCCATCGCCATCCGGATCGCCCGCGGGCGCCGCGTTGGTGATGCTGCCAAACCAATCGATCTCCCATTGATCGGAAAGGCCATCGCTGTCGTCATCCGTAAAAATGACCACGGGGCGAGGCCAAGAACGAGCCGCTTCGCCTGCATCGTTGTATGCGACCGCCTGCACATGTATGGGGCCGATCGCCGCGTTTGTCGTCGGCCAAACCCATGTGTATGGCGCCGCCGTCACGGCGCCGGCGTATTTCCCTTCGACGTAGAATATGACTTGCGTTGTCGCGCCCGCGCCGTCGGCGACTTCGGCGATGCTGGTGACCGCACCGCCGCGAAGCACATGGTGGAATCGAGGCGGGTGCGCCAGCTCGCATCGAAACGAGGAATTGCTCACGACGATCCATCGCGTCGCGCGCCCCTGCGTCCGCACGGCAGTGCCGTCTCGCGCGACGACATCAATGCGCAGCGGCCCGTTCGGATAGTCGGTTGTGTCCACCGCAAAGGCGGAGGCCGGATTAGTGGCGCCTTCAGCGATTCGCGCCAACGCGCGCGGACGCATCACGGAGGCGTTGTCGTTGAAGAAGTCTTGAAATGCGTCGTTGGTGCTCAACGTCGAGCCGGGCTGCGTGAGAATCTGATAGTCCACATGAATGCCGAGTCCGGCGAAGCCCTGCGTGCGCGCCGCGAGCACCAACTCCACATAGATCGGATTGAAGTCCGGCCGGTAAACAGCGTCAACGCCGTCCGACCCTTGCAGCGCGGGATTTGTTTTGATGGCGTTGAGCAACCGCACGAATACCTGCAAGGCGCCCATATTCGTCTCCGCAAACCCGATGTTCGTGGTCACCAAACCATTGGTGAGTGTGATAATCGCCACCGCCTGATCGCCGGATACCGCACTGCCTCGCAACACCAATACTTCGTGTGCGGCATAAGGCGATTCCATGAAGTTCGGCGTCGGCGTCCATACGAACAAATGAAGATTCGACCCTGTTCCCTGGTCTGCCCACGCGGAGATCGGGGCGTTCGACGCCGACTCGCCGAACGCGCTCCACTGCAATTGAATGCTGTCGCCTATCGCCTTTGCGCTTGCCATCGACGAGGTGGCATTCACCGCGGCGGCCAGCCCTGTCGCGCAGGCGAACACATCATCGCCATCCGCGACTTCATAGCGCGCGGTGGCGTCAGGCAGCGCGAGGAACAACTCGTTCCCCGCAGCCGGCGACCACGTGTCAATGGCCTTGGCATAAAGACCATCTACAAACGCGTCCAACCGGTGGATGGGACGTGTAGCGTCGGACGCTGCTGTGCTGATGTGAATCGTCGCAACGCCCGAAACGGTTGCGCCCTCCGATGGCGCGGAAATCGTCACGCTGGGCGGAACCGCATAGGGGGCCGCCAGCGGATCGCCGACGAAGAGGCCTTGATAGGGATAGGCAACCGACATGTAAAGCGACTCGCCGAGCGTGAAGCCCCGCTCGTATCGGGCATAAATGAGCGGATCGGGAAATTTCACCGTGTACGCGCACGGTTCCACCACCGTGCCGTACGAGCCGGCCGCGCCGGCCTTGAGCCAGTCCAAAATGAGCGTCTGACCACCGGGGTTGTCGAGGCGTCCGCCAAACGAAGTCAAATGATCGGCGTAGGCGCCTTTCGTGTATTTGTTTGAAAATATATCGAGCATCACGGCGCGCCCCGTCAGATATCCCATGCGATTTGTCGAAGGAGGAATGGGATCGAGGGTGCGCAGAACCCACTCGTTCCGAAGTCCGGACAAGCGCGCTCGATAATCCGCTTCCTCGTGCAAGGGCCACCTCACGCTGCGGTTGCCGTCGGAGGTGCGGACCAGATCGATGCGGCCCGACGGCGAGGTGAAATCAGACTCCGCCGCGCGGCGCAGCGTCGCGCGCGTCTCGTCGGCGGTGTAGCCGGTGAGGAATGCACTGATCAAATAGCGGGCATTGGGCGAGCTTGGGCGCTCGAACGCCCGATCGCGCGCGAAATAGGCGTTCGTCGCGAGCGCGTTCAACTGACAACCGAACAGAAACGCGTTGCTCGAGGCGTAATGGTCGTAATACATGCTGGAGGTCAGCGAGGCATGCAGCTCGTTGGTATTGGGCGGGGGCGCGCCTTCCAGATCGTTCATCACGCGATAGGGAAAGGCGTGGGCAAAGACCACGTAGTCGATCTGATTCGAAAGCCCGCTGCTTGCGATATACGAAAGCACGGGATTGCGAATCTCATTGCTCCAGACGGTGACGAGGACCGTGCCGCCCGTCGCGGTTTGAACGTGGCAAATGTGCGCTTCCGGTATGCCGCGCGACCGGGCGTAGCGCAGGCCGATTTCAAGCGAATCGGGACTCGCGTCATTCACGACGACAAGCGTATTGAGCGGGCCGCCGCCGGCGAGAGCCATCGCCGCGAGCGCCGCAAAGCATCCCCCCAGAAGCATCGAACGCATACGTTGAAAATTACACCAAGCGCATGATCGGTTCCACGTCAATATCACCGCATATTCAAGCTCGAATCGGCCGGACAGCTACGGGACGCGGATCAGCGTTCGATATGCGCGCGACGGGGCATCGGGCGGCGCGGAGAACATCACGGCGCCGCCGGTCCCAGTGGTTTCGGGCGGTTGGTGAAACCATGATGTCGGATTCTCGACGAGATTGGTGGTGTATTCGATCGCATACACGCGCGCGGTCGAGCTGGGATCGATCGTGATCCAAAGCGTTTCCGCCGGACCCGGTTCGACGCCCGCGCGCGGGAAGCGCGCGTGGGGATCGAGCGGATTCAGGTCCGCAAGCCACGCCTCCGCGAGCGAATAGCTGCCCTCGGCGGCAACCGCGGCGGCGGTGGCGTTTGTCGGACCGCCGAAGTATTCCGACTCCCACCAATCGGGCAGGCCATCGCCGTCGGTATCGTGCGCGTTGGATCGCGTGATCGAGAGATGATTCGCAAACAGCGCATAGCGCACATCGCTGCCGGTATGGCCGCCGTTGTAGAACTTGATCTGCGCGGCAGGCGCGGGCAGTCCGGAGGAGGTGAAGTTCGTCGTGTAACCGTCGCTGCGCAATAGATTCACGCGAAGTTGATTGCTGCCGAGCTGCGTGGCGGCGACATGCAGTATCGTGGTCGGAGACCAATACGTGGATATATTGGTGGTCGCCGTATTCCCCCATTTGAAGCTCAGTACATCGCCCGGCCCGAAATTGACGTTGCACAATTCGTAGCCGTCGGCGGCCAAGAGATTGATGCCCCGCGCGCCGCCGTTCCAATTATACGCAAGCGCAACGCGGAAGGTGTCGCCGGAACGAAGCGGAGCAGCGAACGGACGATAGGCGTCCACGTAGGCAATCCCGGTCCCGCCGTAAAACCGGAATGCTCGATCGTTCGCGGAGTTTATGTTTCCCGCGTAGGGACTCGAATCGAACAAGTCCGCTACCGAAGTTCCGGCGGAATAGATCTCCCACGGATCGAATCCCCGACCGCCATTCGCCTCGTGCACGAAATTGGAATCGGGCGGGCCGTAGTTGCCCGCGTGGTCGCTCGCCATTGCGTAGAGGTAGCGGCGATACTGCACCTGATCCAGCCAGCCGCGGTCCGCGCCGTCGCTCAAGCTGCTGTTCTTCGCATACGTCCAGCTCACGGTGTGGACGCCGGGGGGTATTTCCTGGCGCTGATACTGCCAGCCGATCTCGCCGCTGATGGCGTCCCGCGCGACCCCGCTGACGTCGAAGGTCAGATAATCCCAATTCTCTTCCGAGGACACCTTCCAATAGAAATATAGTGCGCCGGGTCCTTCGACCGTTGTCGCGATCCAGCTTTCCTGAAAATCGGCGATGGCGCCGCTTGCAGCGGCATCGATTCCGTCTGAGGTCTCGTTGGTCTGAGCGGTCCATCGGGCGTCGCCCCCGCTGGTCCACATCAACTCGCACGCATCGACGGCCTCGCAAAGCGGCAGGACAACGGACAGTCGAACCGGGCGGATGTTAGTGATACCGGAGGATTCGTTGACGATGATTAGCGTGGTGACATAGATGCCGTCGGCCAGGTCGAAGGCGGCCGCTTGCAGCGACACCGTGATCGCTTGGGATGCGCCGATGGCCAGCGAGCCGGCAGTGGGCGTCACCTGAACCCAAGAGCCGGTTACGGATGCGTTCCAGAGAAGCGCCGCGGCGCCCGTATTGGTCAGCGTGAAAACGGATTGCTCTGGAGCGAACGGTCCGCCCGGCGGTCCCTCGGAGATAAACCCGCCACTGGGTGAAATTTCCAGCGCATCGTTCACGGCAACGCCGGCGAGCGCCACCTCCGTGGTCGGGGAGAGCGCATCGTTCGTGATGATGCGCACGCGCCCGGTGTGCGTGCCCGACTCGATCGGACGGTAGGTCACCTCAAACGTTATAGATGCGCCGGGCGAGAGAATGGCGGGCAGCGCGGGGACGCCGCCGAGCCTGAAATGCGGGTTCATCCGCTGCAGTGCATGAAAGACGTTCAGCCGTCCGCCGGAGACTGTGCGGTCGGTCCATTCCGGCAGCACATCGACGGCCTCCATCAATGCCTGTTTGATCGCCGCATACGGCGCGGACGGATTGAGCGACCACAGCAGCGCGGCCGCGCCCGCAACATGCGGCGTCGCCATCGACGTGCCGCTGAAGGTGCCGTATCCGCCACCCGGCACAGTGCTCAGGATGGCGGATCCCGGCGCGGCGAGATCCACGGTCGTGCGCCCGAAACAGGAGAAGCTGGAACGCGCGTCGTTGTGGTCGCTGCTCGCAACGGACACGATATTCGGGCTGTTATACGTCGCGGGATATTGGGGGATGAGATCGTTGTCGCTCGCGGAATTGCCTGCCGCGGCAACAAACAAGTGATGGGCGGCGCCCGCGGCGTCGATCATATCTTTCATCGCCTGCGAATAGCCGCCCCCGCCCCATGAGTTGTTCGAAAGTCGCGCGCCTTTGTCGATCGCGTACTCAAGCGCGGATACCGCGTCGGCGATGTATCCGCTGCCGGCATCCGACAAAAACTTCAGCGCCATCATTCGCGCGCGCCAGTTCACGCCGACCACGCCGAGGCCATTGTTGCCGTCCGCGCCGATGGTGCCGGCCACATGCGTGCCGTGGCTGTTGTCATCCATCGGATTTCCACTGGTCGGCGCGCCGGAGCCTCCGGTCCAACGCGCGCCATACACATCGTCCACGATGCCGTTGCCGTCGTCGTCAATGCCGTTGCCGGGGATTTCATCGGGATTGATCCACAGATTTTCGACCAAGTCCGGATGTGTGTAGTCGATGCCGGTGTCGATCACCGCGACGATCGTGTTCGTGTCGCCCGTGGCGAGCGACCATGCCTCCACCGCGCGAATGTCGGCGCCCGGCGTTCCACCTGTCTGGCCGGTGTTCCGCAGGCCCCATAGATCGCCGAACAGCGGATCGTTGGGTACGCTCCACGCGCTGACGACATAGTTCAATTCCGCGTAGGCCACCGCCGGGTCCGCGCGATAGACGCCGAGCGCGCGCTTCAACATGTCCGCTTTTCCGACCGCCACGACATCCGCGCCGATCCGCCGATAGCGGTGCAGGCGCTGGGCCCCCGCGCGCGCGTGCACGTCGTCGCGCGCGGCGACATCGAATCCGGGCGCGAATCCGACGATGAGATATTCAGGGTGGTGCGCCGCAGGCGCATCACCGGGCCTTCCAAAGGATTGAGCGGGCGCGGCGGACGATCCCGAGAAATTCGAAAAGGCGGCGCTCATCAACAAGACGCCATCCACGCGAAGGTCATAGGTCGGATCGACGTTCCGAATCGTGATCGTCTCCGTCGCCGACTGGCCGACGATCGTTTCTCCGAACGGCATAAACAGATCATTGGTCGGCGCGATGCTGTCCGATACCGACAGTTCGCCCGGGATCGGCCGCACCTCGAGGCCGACCCGCCGCTTGATCGCGCCACCGGATGTCGCGTTGCGGAACAACACCGTTTGCGCATACAGGCCCGGCGGCAAAGCGTTGGCCGCGGCTGTGATATGACCCGTCACTTCAATCGACTCGCCGATCGCCAGCGCGCCGGACACGACGCCGAACGAGACCCAGTTGGACGAAACGGCGATTGTCCAGTCGAGCGGAGCGGCGCCGATATTCGAAAGCGTGTACACCTGCGACGACGGCGCGAATGGGCCGAGTTCGTAGCCCTGTGCGTTCCATCGCGCGGCGGGTGAAACAACAAGCGCATCGCCGCCGTTTTCGACCAGCGTCAGCAGATTTTCGAAGAAGCGAATGCCGTTCTCCCCGGACAGCGCATCCGCCGTGAAACCCACCAGCGCACTGCGGCCATTGTTTCCCCACACCACCGCGGATTGTCCGGCGGGGAACGACGCGAGCGACTCGGCCGCGCCGATCGGCGACAGCCCCCAGGCAAAACGCGTGTGTCCGGGGTTCTGCAGCGGCAGCGGATTCGTCACGCCCGCCGCCAAATCGGGTTCGAGCAATGTCGCCGGGGTCTGATTGTCCGGTCCGCCATAGCCCGCCTCGAATAGCGAAGCGAATCCGGCGCTTTTCGAGCGGTCGATCAGCAGCGCGCGCCGGCCGGCCGCCAGATGATTCGAGACCGCAGCGAATCCGGCGGGAGCCGCGCCGCCCTGCGCGAGCGCGACAACAAGCGAGTACGCGTCATTCTCCAGCATCGCCTCGAAGTTCGTCCAAGAGGATGCAACATCCGTCAGGTAGCCGAGCCGCTGCATCGCGGGCAGCACCGGATTCTCGCCGAGGAAGACATCCGCATGGAACAATGCCGTGAATCCCGCTCGCGCGACTGCGAGCGAGACGGGCCGCGTTTGCGCGACTCCCGACGCGCTGTTGCTGAACACCGTGTGCGCCGTATAGAGCCCGTACGGCAAGACGCCGGCTGCGCCGCTCATGCGGACTGTCACAGCCATCGACGCCCCGGCCGCAAGCGTGCCGGCAGAAGGTGCGACAGCCACCCAGTTGCTGGGACTGCCGGCGGTCCACGAAAGCGATCCCGCCCCGGTGTTGGTCAACACATAAACGTGCTGCATCGGCAGGAACGGTCCTCCCTCGACGCCCGCTGCCGAATAGCCGACAGCAGGCGAAATGCGGAGATCATCGAAAGGCGGATATGCGCTCAAATCGCTCTCTGCAAAGTTGAAGGGAACCCCGGTGCCGTCGGAAATCCCCGCCAACCCGTCCTGCACGGCAAGATCGAGCCAGGTGATGCGAATCTTGCCGTTGAAGAAAAGCTCCGCCTGAAAACTGTTCTGGCTGCTCGCGCCGTATTCGCGCACCTGCTGGAAGGTGACCGCCAGTCGGTCGCCCAGTTGTTTCCATGACACCGTGCCGCCGACTGCAGGATTCAAGTCATCGAACACCATCGAAATGCGGGGGCGATTGAAATGGGCGGCGGGCGACTCGATGTACGTGCTGTCGCCGCTGCCAAAGGTGATGTAGCCGTTCGACCCGACAAACAAATTTGTGTACGCCACGCCGTACAATTTCACCGACTTGCCGGCGCCAACAGCCACCTGCGCGAAGGTATCGTCCCCCAGCGAAAGCGGCGTTCCCCCCGCGGGATCCGTGGGGAAGTTGGTCGCCGGATCCGTGTAGGCTGCGTAGCGATTCAAACTTTCGTTCGGAACCAGCGTGAGCGTTTTGAAGGCCAGATCATTGTCGCTCGCCGTGAACCACTCGGTAAAATAATCGCTCGGCTCGCCGCCGACGCGCGCCATCGCGTAGCGCGGCGCGGAGACATAGACGTTCGTGCCCGAGCTATGGACCGCCCATGCGGTGTACCGGTATCGCTCGCCGATCGGCAGCGGCTCGTCCACCGCCGTTTCGAGTGCGCCGCTGTACACCAACGTCCCGGAGGTCCACGAGTGCGGATAGTCGTTCGAGCCGCGCCTCACGAGCACGTGATCGAATGCCGGCGCGGCCGGATTGCTCCATTGAAGAACAATATTCGTCGCCAGCTCCGCGCTGGCCGCGGAGAAGCCGCTCACCGGTTGCGCGAAGACGGGCAGCGACGCCAGCCGCGCGCTTGCATTCACGTCGAGCCGCCCGCCGGATAAAACGCGGCTCTCCCACTGCGGCAGCCGGCGCGCGCCATCGAGTATAAATCCCTTCAGCTCTTCAACAGAGGCCGACGGGAAGATCGATTTCAACAGCGCTGCGGCTCCCGCCACATGCGGCGACGCCATTGAGGTGCCCTGCTTCACGCCGTAGTCGACGCCCGGCACGGCGCTCAAAATGGACGAGCCGGGCGCGGCGATATCGACCGACTGGCGTCCGAATGAACTGAACGAGGATTTGTTGTCGTTCCGGTCGCTCGATGCGACTGCGATGATGTTCGGACTGTCGTAACTCGCCGGGTAACTCGGAGAGGCATCGTTGTCGCTGTTGCTGTTTCCGGCCGCGGCGACAAACAACTGGCCGGCCGCGCCCGCCGCGTCGATCGCGTCCTTCAGGGCCTGCGAGTAGCCGCCCCCGCCCCACGAGTTGTTCGATAGGTGCGCGCCTTTGTCGATCGCGTATTCGATTGCGGCGATTGCATCGGCGGTCCAGCCGGAGCCGTTGTCGTCGAGGAATTTGAGGGCCATCAACCGAACGGTCCAGTTGACGCCGACCACGCCGGTCGCATTGTTGCCGATCGCGCCGATCGTGCCCGCGACGTGCGTGCCGTGCCCGTCACCGTCCATTGGATCGCCGTTGGTCGGCGCGCCGTTTCCGCCAATCCAGCGCGCCCCGAAGATGTCGTCCACGATGCCGTTGCCGTCGTCGTCGAGACCGTTTCCTGCGATCTCGTCCGGATTGACCCACATATTGCCCGCGAGATCGGGGTGCGTGTAATCGATCCCCGTGTCGATAACCGCGACCACGACATTCGTGGAGCCGGTCCCCAGCGCCGCCCACACATTGGTGATGTTGATGTCCGCGCCCGGCGTCCCGCCGCTTTGGCCTGTATTGAGCAAGGCCCACAATTCATCGAAGCGCGGGTCGTTCGGGTGTTCCGTTTTTTGCAGCCGATAATTCGGTTCGACAAACCGCACGTCTTTTCGAGCCCGGTAGGCGTCAATGAGTTGCGCGCGCCGCCCGGGGTCGCGCACGCGGATCACGTCGATCGGCTCGCGCCGGAAGGCGCGCACGCGCTCGACGCCCAACCGCTCATGCACCGAGCGTCGCGCCGTCGCGCTCGGCCTGCCGTGCCATCCGACGAGTAGAATGTCCGGGTGCGCCTCCGGCGTGACCTCGATCAGGGCCTTGGCAGGCCGCGCCCCCTGCCCGCGCACAACGACCTGCCCGCCCCCGATGATCAAAAAAACCGAAAGCAGAAAAAGTCGGAAGAGCGACATGGTGTAAGCATACACCCGTCGCCCGTCGTCGTCTTGATAGATTTCGATGAACGCTTCCAGTTGCCCGACAGGCCCGGTAGCGTGGTATGCTCGTGTGCGAGTGCAATCATGCGGCATCTTCTCGACAACGGCGATTTGATCGTCACCTGCGGACGCGGGGCTGCCGACGTGTGCGCAGCGGAGTTGAAAGAACTCGGCTTCGCGCCGCGCGCGGTGGAGGACACCGCGTGGTCGGTGCGCGGCACGATCCTCGATGCCATGCGGCTTAACCTGCACCTGCGCACCGCGCAGCGGGTGCTCCTTCCGATGGTGTCCGTTCCGGCACGGACGCCTGACGAATTACACCGCAGCCTCGTCGCGGAACCCTGGGAGCACGTCCTCTTCCCCGACGGCTACTTCTCGATCACGACCGGCGTCGATATGCCCGGCATTCGCGACCCGCGCTTTGCCGCGCTCAAGGTCAAGGACGCCATCGCAGACCGGATGGTCCGCGCGTGCGGACGGCGCCCTGATTCCGGCGGCGAGCGAGACCGGGCGGTGCTTCACCTGCACTGGCATGACAGCCGAGCAACAGTCCTGCTCGATACATCGGGCGAGCCCCTCTCGCGGCGCGGCTATCGCCTGCAATCCGGACCCGCGCCCATGCAGGAGGCGCTTGCCGCAGCCTGCGTCTTGGCGACCCCATGGCGAGGGGAATCCGCCTTTGTGAATCCCATGTGCGGCAGCGGCACGCTCGCCATTGAGGCCGCCCTGGTCGCGACTAATCGCGCGCCCGGCCTGCTGCGCACGAATTTCGGCTTCATGCACGTCAAGGGACGACACGAGCAGGAATGGAAGCGCATTCGGCGCGAGGCCGAGAAGATTGCGCGTCCGCTGGCGGCGGGCTGCCGGATCGTCGCCACCGATATCAATCCGCGCGCGATCGACGCCGCGCGCGCAAACGCGGAACGCGCGGGCGTTGCTGAGTCGATCGCCTTCGACGTCTGCGATTTTGCCGCCACGCGCGTGCCGCCGCCGCCCGGCGTCGTGATGCTGAATCCCGAATACGGCGAACGACTCGGCGACGCGTCAAAACTGGAGTCGGAATACCGGCGGATCGGGGATTTCCTCAAGCAGAAATGCGTCGGTTACATGGGCTATGTGTTCACCGCCAACCTGCCGCTTGCGAAGCGGATCGGCCTGCACAGCAAGCGCCGCATGATTCTCTACAACGCCAATCTCGAAGGGCGCCTGTTGGAATTCGAGTTGTACAGCGGCACGCGCAACCCCGGCGACGGAAAGGACCCGCGGCCATGAACCGGCTCGCGCAGGCGACCGCGCTCGCGGCGACGCTGCTGTTGACCGCCGCGCCGGCCGGCGCGCAAACGACGCACGTCGTGCGCGCAGGCGAAAACCTCGACGGCATCGCCCGGCGGTATGGCGTCCGCGTCGCCGCGATTGTCGCCGAAAACGAACTCGAACGACCGGAGTTGCTCCGCGTCGGACAATCCCTGAAAATTCCCGCGCGCGATGCCCCGCTGCGCAAACGCTACACGGTGGAAGACGGCGACACGCTGGGCGGCATCGCGCGGGATCACGGCGTAAGCCCCGACGCGATCATTCAACTCAACAACTTGGCGGACCCGAACCGACTCCGCGTCGGACAGGTCATCGAAATCCCGCTCGACGGCAAACCGCCGCCGCCTGCCGTTCGGCATCCGCTGCCCGCCTCGTTGAAGGGCGAGCTGGATCGCATCCCGGTCCGACCCGGACGCTGGAAATATATCGTTATTCACCACAGCGCGACCGACACCGGCAGCGCGCAGAGCATGGATCACTATCACCGGTATCGACGCAGAATGGAGAACGGGCTCGCGTATCACTTCGTCATCGGCAATGGACGCGGCATGCGCGACGGAGAAATCGCGATCGGCCATCGCTGGCGCACGCAGTTGAAGGGCGGCCATTTGGCAAGCGACGCGCTGAACGACGTCGCGATCGGAATCTGCCTCGTCGGCAATTACGAAAAAAACCGACCGACCGCCGAGCAAATGCGCAGTCTCTATGCATTGACCGGCTACCTGATGCAACGCACCCGCACCGCCTCCACCGCGGTGCGCACGCACCGGCAGATCAACACCAAACCCACCGACTGCCCCGGAAGGAACTTCCCGACCCGCGCCCTGTTGGAGAATTTGCCGTGAAGCGGCGCCTCACCAGCCTGGTATCCCTCGGTGTCGCCCTCGCCCTTACCGCGTGCCAGGCGCCGAAACCCGTGCTGCTCAACAGCGACATTGAGGGCGAAGATGAACCCGCTCGCGCGTGGTCGCGCGACGCGCTCGGTCAGGACACCGACGGCCGGCGTGTTGACCATCGCGCATGGGGCGCGCTGCTCGCAGCGGGCGTCAAAGCGGACGGCTTCCTTGACTACGCCGCGCTGAAGATTCGCGAGCATGAGTTGAACGCCTATCTGGTCGAGCTTGGCGACGTTCGCCTGGACGACCTGACCCGGCACGAGCAACTCGCGCTCCTGCTCAACCTGTACAACGCCTGCACGGTGAAGATGATCCTGGAAAATCCCGGCGTTGGTTCCGTCACCGCGATCCCCGCCGCGAAGGGCTGGCGTCAGCAGGGCTGGGTCGTGGATCGAACCGGCGTCAGCCTGCAGCAAATAGAACGCGAATACATCCGGCGTCGATTCCCCGACCCGCGCGTCCATTTTGCCCTCGTCCGCGGCGCGCGCGGCAGCCCGCCCCTGCGGAGGGAGCCGTATGACGGACGGCGCATCGAAGAGCAGCTCGACGACCAGGCTCGGCTCGTGATGCGCGACCCGCGGTATGTCGAGTGGAACCCCGATCGGAATCTCCTGCGACTGGGCGGATTTTTGAGCCGCTACCGCCGCGACTTCGCCGACAATGACGCCGGCATCGTTCGCGCGCTGCTGCCCTGGCTGCCCGCGGAGTTGCGCGCCGAACTCCTTGCACGAGGCCGATTCGAAATCGATTTTGCACCGTTCGACTGGCGCCTCAACGGAACCTGGTAGCGCACCCCCTCTTGCGTGGCGCGCCGCTTCGCTCTTGATGCCGGACGTTGCGCAACCTACCGTCAGGATATGACGTGGATGGGATTCAATTGGGTGGATGCGGGCGTCGCCTTGTTTCTGATCGGCGGACTGGCCGGCGGCTTGCGGCGCGGGTTGTCGGGCGAACTCTCGCGCGTGCTGATCGCCGCCGGCTGTGTCGCGCTCGTCTATCACTACGCCCGCCCGCTGGCGCACTGGTTGGGGCCCCGCTACGATCTCTCCCCGGATATTGCGCTGCTGATCGCGTCTGCGGGTTTGCTGCTCGGCGGCTATATCGTCCTGACAGCGATCCGCCTCGTCCTCGCGGCGGTGTTCAGCTTTGCGTTCAAAGGGCGGCCGGAGAAAATCGGCGGCGCGGTTTGCGGATTGGCGCGCGCTGCGCTGGTGGCTTCGTTGCTGCTCACGATGCTCGCGCTGCTGCCCCACGACGCGCTCCATCGCCACGTCGCGGTCGAATCGCGCATCGGACGCTGGGTGAACGAACGCATGCATCCGGTTATCGAGCGCGTAGCGGATCGGCTCCCCGAATTGCGATTGCCGGAAAAGCGGGGCGATCAGCCGTCGAATGAAACCGTCGAGTGGATGGACGACGCGCTGCACGAGTGGGACACAGCCCCGCTTGGCCCCGCGCAGTGACGCATGCGCCATGCCCGTGTCGCGCCAGATTCTGGATGAAATCCGCGCCCGCGCGGACATCGTAGACGTCATCGGTTCCTACATCACGCTGAAACGCGCGGGGAACAGTTACAAGGCGCTCTGTCCGTTCCATCGCGAGAAAACGCCGTCCTTCACGGTCCATCCCGCGCGACAGGTCTTCCATTGCTTCGGCTGCGGCGCAGGCGGCGATGTATTCAAGTTCGTGATGCAGCACGAAAACGTCGAGTTCATGGATGCGGTCCGCCTGCTCGCCCAGCGGGTCGGCGTGGACCTGCAATTCACCGATGCCGAGCGAAGCGAGGCCGTGCGCAAGGACACGCTCTACAAGGCGCACGAGGAAGCGGCGCGGTTTTACCAGGAGGTGCTCCTGCGCCACCCCTCGGCCGAGGCCGCGCGCGCCTATTTGCGCGAGCGCCAGCTCGGGCCGGAGGTGGTCGAACAATTCGGCCTCGGGTACGCGCCCGGCGGATTCGATATCATGGAGCGATTCGCGGAAAAGCGCGGCTTCTCGCTCGATCATCTGGAAGCCGCGGGCCTGATTGCCCGCAATGAACAAGGCCGCCGCTACGATCGTTTTCGAGAGCGGCTGATGTTCCCGATTCGCGATCTGTTGGGGCGCATCATCGCCTTCAGCGGCCGTATTATCGGGAAAGATGACCGGGCGGCCAAATACCTGAACAGCCCCGAGACACCGCTCTTCCGAAAAAGTCGCACGCTCTTCGCGATGGATCGGGCGCGCAAGTCGATCATCGAGGCGCGCACATGCCTGCTCTGCGAGGGTCAAATCGACGTGATCCGCTGCCATCTCGCGGGCTTCACCAACGCGGTCGCGGCGCTCGGCACGGCGTTGACCGAAGAGCACGCCGCGGTTATCAAGCGGCACGCGGACCATGTCGTGCTGCTGATGGATGCCGACACCGCGGGACAGAATTCCGCGCTTCGTTCGGCGGAAATTTTCCTCGACGCCGAGTTGAGCGTGTCCGTTGCAGTCCTGCCCGTCGGCGAAGACCCGGACAGCTTGATCATGAAACGGGGCGCAGACGCCCTGCGCGCGGTGCTGGAGAAGACCCGCAGCGTGGTCATGTTCCAAGTCGATGTGCTCGCCGCCCGGGAGGACATGACACAGGATGCTGGCCTTCGCCGCGTCGCGCGGGCCGTACTGGACACCGTGCGCCACGCGTCGAGCGAGGTTCAGCGCACGCGGATGCTGCGCGAGCTGTCGACGCGGCTGGGCATTCCGGAACACATCCTTCGCGAAGACCTTCGCCGCGGCGCAACGCCCATGCCGGCCAATCGAAGCGTTGCGTCGCCTGAACCCGCGCCGACCGAACCTGTTCCGCGCGAGGAGCGCGAGCTTCTTTGGCTGATGGTCCACTACCCCGAGATCATCGAATTTATTGCGCAGTACATCGCGGTGAATCATCTGCGTGATCCGCGCGCGCGCGCCTTGTTTGAAGCCCTTCTTCGCGGATCCGATACGGACCTCGCGGCAGCCGCTCGGGAGGCCGGCGACACATGCCTAAACCTGGCGGCCGAGCTGATGGCGGACGAGCGCCGCATCGGCGCGGACGGCGAAGCGGCACAGCGGGCGGCCGAAGCGATTGTCATTGCCATCCGCCGACGGGCAATTGAACAGGAAATGCGCCTGAAAACTCGGCTGCGCGAGACGGCTGACGGCGATGAAAAGGAGCGTTTCAATGAGGAAATAGCAGATCTGCGTTATGCACTCATAGCGCTCCGCGAGGGTTGGGAGCGCGCATCACTGGTGCTCGCACTGTGATCGCGCGAATGGACGAGTCTTCGCACGAATAAATACATCCACATTTAAGAACTTGTCTGTATCGGCATTGGCAACGTCGCCTTTCCGCTCATCGAGAACCGAGTAATACGAATCGCGCGGAAGCGCTATGGAAAATCTCCACATTATTCGAGACCAAGCCCGCCCGCTAGCCCAAGTTCGTCAGTTACGGCACAAGATATCTCGATTTTTAGGAAAGTCGGCGATTGTCACGCCATTTTCGGGACTACATTTTCGATCACTTTTGGGGTGTTGGGCAGTTCGATGCCCAGCCTGATGAGCAGTTGAGCCAAGGGTTTCTCGGGCTTGGCAACGACACGCAGACGTACGTCTCCGGCCTCCCGTGTTGGCAAAACCACATCCATGGAGCGCAGTCCGTCCAGATCGAGGAGCAGTTGCCGGGCATCGGTTCCCTCCGGAGTTTCCACCCTCTTCACTTCCGGGCCTTCTCGGATCGCGCTCCAGTCCGATTCGTCCAGTAGGGCCGCCTCGTACTTCTTGAGCTGCTGCTTCGGAGTGCCTACCCGGTAATGGCCTCCGCGTTGACGCAGCCATTGCAGGTTCTCTTCGCTGGCGATTCCACGGTCCATGACCCACACCCGCTTGGCTTGGCCATACTTG
>CALGMT010000052.1 GCA_937958885.1 uncultured bacterium
CGGGACCGCGAATCGAGGAATTTCTCGCAGAACCAATAGGTGGCGTCATAGATCATCGTCGCCGTCTGGAAACTGGCCGTATCGCGATAGCCGCCGCTGGGTCGGAGTTTAGACACGCGATTCATCCTCCACGATCCACGAGGACAAGATCACTTCGCGCGGGGCCTGGGAGCCGGACGCCTGTTGAGCGGGCATGGCTTGGAAATAGTGCGGCGATATATCCCGCCGCAGGATTCCGAGCACCTTCAGCGGCTCGACTTCGCGTTTGAGCGCGTCGGCGACTTTCCTGGTGGTCGGCTTGGGAAGGGAGCCCTCATTCAGCAGCCGGATGACGCTGCGGATATAGTCCTCGTCGTCCTCCGTGAAGCCGTGATACCGGCGGATTTCCTTCGCCTTGAGGCGGTTCAGGATGTAGGCGTCGTTGGCCCCGCCCTTGTGACGAGGAAGGGCGTCGTCCGTCTCGGCGGTGGCCTCGGCGAAGGCCGCCTTGTTTCGTTCGAGCAGGGTATAGAAGTCGGGCGGGATCGGCCGGCGTTTTTCGTCGGGTCCCGCAGGCTTCAACACCTTTACGGCGGTCAGAAAGTCGAGTTTTACCGCGCCAGCCGACACTATGGCCGAGAGGTAGAACTTGTCCAAGCGGCCTTGCCGGAAGTAGGTCAGCAAGGATGGGTAATTCCGCACGACGGCGTCCGGCACGGCCGGCACGGCGCGCGTGGACCGGGCCTTTTTCGGAAGTCGCTTGATCCGGGCGAAAAGGTCTGGCTGCTTGTCGCGCACGGCGCGAATTTCCGCGAGGTATTGGAGTTCGCTTTCTTCGTCTTCGTCCTCGCCGGTTATCGCCTTCTTGCTGTTGAGCCTGGCGAACAGGTCGTGCGACTTGATTTCCTCGCCTTCAGTCAGCAGGCGGGCGTCCGCGCCCAGCATTTCGATGAATGCGTGAATCTTGGCTTCCGCCGACTCGCGCAGTTTGATGGCGTCGTTGCCCTCTTCCGTGGGAAAGAAGTTGTAGGTGTAGATGGCGTCGAAGCGGGTGTCCACGCGATTGATGCGCCCAACGCGCTGGATCAGACGGGTTGGATTCCAAGGGATGTCGTAGTTGATGACCACGTTTGACCGGTGCAGGTTCACGCCTTCGGAAAGAACTTCCGTGCTGACCAGTATCCGGTAGTCATCGGACGGCTTGAAGGCGTTGGCGTCGAAGTTGTCTATGACGTCCCGGTGTTCCGCCTCACTCGAATTGCCGGAGAACAGGAGTGTTTTCGCTTCAACTTCGTCGCGGATGCGCTCGGCCAGGTAGCCGGCGGTCTCCTGCGATTCGGTGAAGATGATGAGTTTTCCCTTCTTCAGGTGCGGCTCTGATTTCAGAACATCCCGGAAGGCCATCCACTTGGGGTCGCGCCGTATATTGGCCCACATCTTCTTGATCCGGCGCAAGGTGCGGTAGTCTGCGCTGAGGTGCTTGATGAATTCGGCGGAGAAATCCTTTGAGTTCAGCCGTTCGGCCTTATCCTGCGCCAAAAGATTCTCGATTCCCTCCTGGTCGCCCTGTTCAAGAAGATCGAAGATTTTTCCGATGTGCTTTTTGCTGATGAAGACGTTGCCCTTTTTGAACTCCGTGATGACGCGGGCATATGAATGCGTGAACCGGTCCAGGGTCAGCCGAAAAGCGTGGAAACTGCTTTCGAGGCGCTTCACCATCAGGATTTTCATGAACTTGGCGAGGTTTCGTTGGCCCTGCCGTTCGCGCTCATCCATCTTGCCTTCGTAGTAGAGCAGCGGCGTATATCGGGCGTAGGTGAAGTCCGATGTAAGCAGCTTCAATGTCTCGTTGAAGATTTCGTTCTCCTGCTTGCTGAACTTGTAGAACAGCGGGACCGGGTCCTCGACCTCGGGGAACTTCAACCCCTGGTTTTTCATGTCCTCGCCGTAGTACTTCTCGATCTCGGTTCGGGTCCGCCGCACCATCAGATATTTCAGGACCTTCTCGCGGGTCTCCTTGGCGTTCGCTTGAACTGTGGCGAAATAGCGTTCCCGGTCGTCCTGCCGATCCAGTCCATTCAGCTTCGCTTGGAGGCCCGCGAAGAATGCTTCGAGATTGCGGAGGTTCGGTAGGTTGCTGGCCTTGCCCGGCTGAAACAGTTTGACCTGGCTGAGAATATCCCACGGCGTGTTGTTCAGAGGCGTGGCGGTAACGAGGATGACCCGTTTGCCGCGGCAGATTTGGGCGAGCAGCTCATAGCTGCGGGTCGTCTCCGTGCGGAAGCGGTGAGACTCATCAATGAACACATTTTTGTACTTTGAAATGTCTCGCGCGAGGAGGTCCTCCAGCTTGCCGATGGACTCGAAATCCGTCTGACGGACTTGAAAATCGCCGAAGACATTCGGCCAGGAGCCGCGCTTTTCTCGGTCGAGCAAATGCGGCGGCGCGATCACGAGGTGGCGGCCGTCCAGTTGCTGGGCGAGCAACGCGGCCATATAGGTTTTGCCGAGACCCACGACATCGGAAAGAAAGACGCCGCCGTACTCGTCCAGCACCTTGCGGGCATTCAGCACCGCCTCTTCCTGATACTTCAGCTTCTTGAATCCCGGCGGAACATACATGTCTTCAAGTTCATCGGGGCGATTGAGTTCGTTTCGGAAGTACTCGTAAAGGAACTTCAGGTAGAGCTCGTAGGGCGTGAAACTGGCGAAGGGGGATTTGTTGACGACTGTGTCTTCGTAAGGCTGCGATACGTCAACGGCTGTTGCCCATAGCTCATTGAATTTGGCGATGGCAAAGTCGTAATCGGCGCGATTCTTCAACTCGACATTGAACTCGAGATTGTCCTGGAGCCCGGCTTGCGTGAGGTTGCTTGAACCGGTGATGACGCGCCCTTTGTCCCGGTCGCCTTCCGAGAAGGTCATAATGTAGACCTTGGCGTGAAGGTCGCCGCCGGGGTGGGCTCGGATTTCCAGCTTGCCCGACCGAATCCACTCAACAAACTTGTGAACGCCGGTTTCGATTTCAACGCTGTCAGCCGACTTCTCCAGCTCGTTGAGCACGTCCCTGGCGACTTGCTCCTTGGAGGCCGCATGCGACTGAAGGTCGAGTTCGCCCTGTTCCTTGGCCCGCTGGAGCAGGTCGTACGCGGATCGGTCGGTTTGAAGTCCTGCGAGGATCCGAATTTTCTCAACGTTCTCCAAGGACGGGTAAATTCTGTGGAACCCGCTGATAAAGAAGTAACCAACAAGGCAGTCGAAGAAGCGCGTGTCTTTGTGGAGCAGCGCGGCAAAACGATCACACAGCGACTGACCCGCTTCGTTCGTAATGAACGTCAAGTCCGACGAGGGCGGCTTTGCTTCCGAAGCATTTGTCATCTGTTCTCCATCTCCTTGGCTTTGCTCTCTCTTGCTTTTGGTCAGCATCGGTCGCCCAGATTATTCATTGCTTTGCTCTGAACATAGACCGCCCAACGTATGCGCCTTCAGTGGAGCACGTTAGCAGAACAAGACCTCGTAAGGCAGCGGAAACAGATCGTGGGAAACCTGAAAGAAAACAATTCATACTCGCAAGCGCCCAATTCCTTTTCGGCGCTTGCGGGCAGGTCTTGCTGCCGGAGTTGCGAAGGGCCGCGACGTTTGCAGCGCAGGGGAAGTCTCCTCTGCGAGAACGAGGGGTGACGAGACACGGACAATACGCATCAGCAAAATAGCGGCGGGAACACGGTCCACACTCCGAACATTCAGCGGAGCACGCTGTCCAAGCCCATCGCGCGCTCGTGCGCGAAGTCCGGCAGGGCGCGCATCCGCGACAGGCCCAAGACGGGGCGCAACCACGAGAGCAGCCGCAAGGTGACGACGTGATCCAGCAGCCGGCGGTAGCCGCGCTGGTCCCGCAAAAGTACGGTCGCAATGCGGCGCATGCGCCTCCGCGAGATGCGCAACGGACCAAGATCCACATTCACGGTGTACGCGCGCCCGTCGCGGCGGCGATATGCGGCGACTGCTTCCAATAACGCTGCGCGCACCTCGTCGGTGAACTCGCTGAAGTAGTATCGGCGCGCCGCTTGAAGCACCGAAAACACAGCCCGCTGGAAGCGTATATCCTCGGCAGGCAGCCCGAGTTCAACGGCGAGGGCCTCCATGCGATCCAGCGCGCGAAGCGCCGCATCCATCTCGGCAATGGCACGCGCGTGATCGATCACAAACGCGCGCAGCAATTTTCGAATATAGGAGGTGATCAGGATTTGATCCCAATGTACGGTGAGCAGGGGCGGTACGCGAAGCCGGCGGAAGAAGAGTTTTCGCTGGGCAAATTCGCGTACGTAGAGCCCTTGCTTGATGACCCGCTCGGAGGTCTCGAAAAACTCAAGAAACAAATCCCATCGACCGGATCCGTATCGCGCCGTGAACACCTTCCGCAGCGCCCCCTCCACCGAAAGACCGTCACGGAACAAATACAGCGTGACCTCCGTATTGATCTCGTTCCACAGCCCCGCGGGCTCGAGATAGCTCAAGCGATGGAAGGGCGTCCACCCGCCGGTTTGGCACCAGGCCACGATGCCCAGCATGTTTCGTGCTTTCTGCAATGCATCCCGGTATGCGGCGTAATCGCCGCCCACAAACGAGGGGAATTCCCCGCACCCCTCATATTCACGCCGCGTCTGCAGCTCGATGAGCTTTTGATGGTCGCTCCGCATGAAATGGCGATTCAGGGGCAGATATCGAAAGAAATCCGACTCGCCATATTTCATCGACAATACCAACGCGGGGCTGTCGAGGCCGGCGAATGTGGCGTCGAAGGTATCTCGATTCCACATCAAATCGCCAATCCGATACGCGCCCACAGACCAGGTGCGGAAGATCAGCAATCGGCCATGCCGTTCGGCGACTGGGAGCAGCGCCGAAAGAAGCGCACGCGCCTGACGCGGGCTGCGGATGACAAGGCGGCTGCGGAAATCCCCCCGCACGTCATGTCCGTCCGATTCCCCAATCCGTAAAATGACGCCCGCGATTTCGGCGAAATCGGCAAAAACGCGATCCAGCACGCAGGCAAGAAACGCAGCCGCCGCGGCGGGCTTGCGCCCCACTTCGCGATCGAGCGCTGGATTGTAAAACATCACGTCAGTCGTGATGTACACTGCGAGCTGGTTGGCGCGCGCGGTCTCGAACAACCGACGATATTCGGCCCGATACGCCTCGATCTTATTCCGCAGCTCCGGCGCATAGGTGTTGTGCGGATAAAGGTGCGCGAGATCGTCCAGGGTGACGGCATTGTAGCCGACCGCCCTGACGCGGGCGCAAAATGTCGCAAAGTCCGAATGGATTTCCTCCCAGAGCGCCGGCGGCAATCGGTCCTCCTTTTCCAACTGGGAGAAGGGAATCTTCGACCAATTCGCGCGCAATTTCGGATGCCGGCGAAAAAAGGGCCCGATCCCGTCGATGATGAAGAGGTTCATGGGTGCGCGGCGCGGCGCTCTTGAAAGGCGCGCACCTGTTCCGCCGCGCGATCGATGATGCGCTGACGCGTCGCCCGAGTCCCCCATCCCAGATGCGGCGTGATGATACAGCGAGGGGCGTGCAGCAGCGGGTTTTTGGGCGACGGCGGCTCGGAGGAGAGCACATCGCAGCCGGCGCCGCCCAGGCGGCGCGCGCGCAACGCCTCGGCGACTGCAGCCTCATCCATCAATGCGCCATGGGCCGTGTTGATCAAATATGCGTCGGGTTTCATGCGCGCCAGCGCGGCTTGGTTGATCATTCGCTCGGTCAACGGCGTGCGCGGACAGTGAAGACTGACCACATCGGACTCGACGAGCAGCTCTTCGAGCGGCTTCATGGCTACGCCGCTCGCCGAAACGGCGGGATCGGTCGCGATGACGCGCATCCCCAATGCGGCGGCCATGCGCCCGACCGCGCTTCCGATTCTGCCCCACCCCACAATGCCGATTGTGCGCCCGGCCAGTTCCATCATCGGCTGCAGACGGAAGGTGATGTCCGGACTTCTCGACCAGCGCCCGTTTCGAACCGCGTGGGCGTGATGTCCGCATCCGTGCGTCAATTCCAACAAGAGGGCCAGAGTCAGTTGCGCGGTCGATTCTGTGTCGACCCCCGCAGTGTCCGCGACGTCGATCCCGCGTTTCCGCGCCGCCTCCACATTGACGTGAGCCGCATCCGAACCGAGCACGCCGATGAAGCGCAACGCCGTCAGATGGCGGATCGTTTCCCGGTTTAGCGGCGTATGCACAGTGAGAACAACCTCCGCGCCTTTCGCGCGGGCTTCGATTTGCTCCAGAGGCGTACGGTCATAGACGGACAATTTCCCGAGCGCTTCCAGCGGAGCCCACGAGACGTCACCGGGATTCAATGCATAGCCGTCAAGGATAACGATATTCATGACACATGCAGCGGAAGCCGCTCGCGCATTCGCGCATACATCCACCTTGCCAGCGGCAACAGATTCCGCACATCTTCTGCATTATACGCCAGCAGGAGTTCGCGCGCCTCACGGGATCCGTGTTGCCATTCGCGCCAGAGCCGAACGGCATCCCAGCCGTCCAGCCCTTCCACCCGATCGCTGCGCGAAAGGCCGAGTTTTGGCTCGATTCGCTTTAGTCCGCCCTTCATGCCCAGACGAAACAATGGGATGCGCAAATCCAGATGCAGATGATTGCGAAGGCGGTGCGCGAATCGCGAGCGAATCAACGGCATGTCGAATGACAGCCCGTTGTAGGTGACGAGCAATGGAAAAGCTTCCAAGTGATCCGCCGCGTCTTGAAGATTTTCATCGGCCACAAATGCGCGGGTTTCGCGCCCGTCGAAGGTCCCGATCACCGTGATGGATGCAGCCCCATGCCCCCCATCGGTCTCGATATCCACAAACAATGCGCGTTCTGAGAGGTCGCCCCACGCCCGCCATTTGTGCGCAGCGCCGATCTCGCGGTCGAACCATGCCCAATCGCCATCTTGAAAGGCTTCGCAGGATCGCTCCAGCCGCGCCCGGTGCGCATCGCGGCACGCGTGCGCGAGCGCCGCGCTCCAATCGGTGATGCCACTCTGCCACCAACGTCGTTCTGTCGCCTCCCCGACGCCCGGCAGGTGCAGGAAGGTGTGTCGCAACATGGCAAACGATCAGCGGGCCATTTGGACGTTGTGCCGGCGCTCAAAGTCCGCGATTGCGGCTTCGTGCTCCAGCGTAAGGGCAATATCGTCCAGGCCGTGGCGTAGATGTTTTTTGACAACAGGGTCAATGTCGAAGTGGAAGGACAGTTCCTCCGGCAAATGCAACACGACGCGCTGTTCGTCGAGATCGATGGTGGCTTCCAAGCCCTTGTTCCGCTCGACCATTTCGAAAATTTTATCCACTTCATCGGCGGAGAGCTCGATGGTCAGCAGCCCGTTTTTGACGGAGTTGTTCCGGAAAATATCGGCAAATCCGGGCACTTGCGCGCCGCCGATTTCCTGGCGCGGCGCGATGACAGCCTTGAAGCCGTACTGCATGATAGCCCACACCGCATGCTCGCGGCTTGACCCGCACCCGAAGTTGTTCCGCACGACGAGAATCGATGCGCCCTGGTAGCGTGGGTGGTTGAGAATGAAATGGGGGTCCGGGTCGCCGTCCGGCAAATAGCGCCAATCGAAGAAAAGGCTCTCGCCGAATCCGGTGCGTTTGATCGACTTCAGAAATTGCTTCGGAATGATGGCGTCGGTATCGACATTCGCGCGATCAAGAATCGCGACCAGTCCGCGGTGTGAGGAAAACGGTTCCATGTAAACCCTCGCTTAGGATGCCAACGCTTCGATGCCGGGCCATGTGCGGATGTCCACAAAATGCCCCTCCACGGCCGCCGCGGCGGCCATTTCCGGGCTGACCAGATGGGTGCGTCCGCCCTTGCCCTGCCGCCCCTCAAAATTCCGATTGGACGTCGAGGCGCTTCGCTCGCCCGGCTTCAACTGATCGGGGTTCATCCCGAGGCACATGCTGCAGCCCGCATGCCGCCACTCCGCGCCGAAGTCCATAAAAATCCGGTCGAGTCCCTCCGCCTCGGCCTGCCGGCGCACTTGCTGGGACCCCGGCACGACCAACACGCGAAGGGAGTCTGCTTTCTTTCGCCCTTTGATCAGCTTCGCGACCTTGCGCAGGTCCTCGATGCGGGCATTCGTGCAGCTACCGATAAAGATGGTGTCTGGCCGCACATCGGTCATGCGCATGCCGGGTTTCAGACCCATATAGTCGAGCGCCTGCTCTACATCGCGACGGCTGTAGCCAGGCACTTTATCCGGATCCGGCACGACGCCGGTGACATCCGTGACCATGCCGGGACTTGTGCCCCAGGTGACTTGCGGCGCGATTTCGGATGTGTTGATGGTGATCGTACGATCAAACACCGCGCCCTCATCCGTCGGCAACGTCTTCCAATACGCGATAGCCGCATCCAGCGCGGCACCCTGGGGGGCATATGGGCGATCGCCGGAGGCGATATACTGGAATGTGGTGTCGTCCGGCGCGATCATGCCGGCGCGCGCGCCGCCCTCAATGCTCATGTTGCAGATGGTCATGCGCGCCTCCATCGAGAGCGCGCGGATCGCCTCGCCGCAGTACTCCATCACATATCCGGTCCCGCCTGCGGTCCCGATCAGACCGATCAATTTCAGCACCATATCCTTCGACGTGCAGCCGCGCTGCAAGCGGCCGGTGAATTCCACCTTGAAGGTCTTGGGCAGCGTTTGGCGGAGCGTCTGCGTCGCGAGCACATGCTCGACTTCGGACGTCCCGATGCCGAACGCCAGCGTGCCGAATGCACCGTGAGTGGAGGTGTGGGAATCGCCGCAGACGATGGTCAGCCCGGGGAGCGTGATCCCCATTTCAGGGCCGATCGTGTGAACGATGCCCTGCTGGCCGGTCGAATAGTCGAACAACTTGATGCCGTTGTCGCGGCAGTTCGCGATGAGCGCCTCCACTTGCGCCTTGGAGATCGGATCCTTGATGTTGAACGGATCATCGGTCGGAACATTGTGGTCCAACGTCGAAAACGTGAGCTCCGGACGACGCACCTTTCGTTTCGAGAGGCGCAATCCCTCGAACGCCTGCGGGCTGGTCACCTCGTGGACAAGATGTCGATCGATGTACAACAGCACCGTGCCGTCCGCGAGGGTTTTGACGACATGCGCGTCCCACACTTTTTGGAATAAAGTCTTAGCCATAGAGGCCGGAGAGTATCTTTCAGGCCAAGCGGGTTCAAGCACTTGCTGGACGTCTTCGGCGGATCAAATCGGCCAGCGTTCCATGCGGTAGGCGCCGTCCCAGAATCGCCATTCGCAACGAGTGGAAACCGCATAGGCCTCGCGCATTGCGGCGCACTCGCATTCCGATGCCATGGCTGCTGCGGTGTCGGTCAGCTCCAGCATCTGAGCGACGGCGACGCCGAAGGCGTCGTCGCTGTAGGTTTCGATCCATGCCGCGTATGGATTCGGGCTTCGGGCGCGGCGAGCGATCTCCAGCCCGGCCTCGCGATAAATCCAGAAACAGGGCAACACAGCGGCCAAACCGACGGGGTACGCATCGAGCGCGGTGCGGGCGAGCAGAAATTGGGTATAAGCAAAACACGCCGGTTCCTGGCGCGTCGCCGGCTCGATGGCAAAGGTTGCATAGAAGCGCTCGTGCAGGGCCCGCTCCACTTCAATACCCTCCTTCGCATAGCCCAGCAAAAGCTCGGCGGAAGCCGAATCCGGCGCCTTCGCCGCCAGCAGGGCCAGCGCGCGGGCGTAATCGGTGAGGTAAAGCGAGTCCTGCTGCACGTAGAACGCAAACCGCTTGGAGTCGAGCGTGCCGTCGGCCAACTCGCGGTTGAAGGGCAGCGCGAGGATCGCGTCGAACATATCTTTTGTCTCATCCCAGATCGCGCGCGTGAACGACATTGGGTTACTCCTTCCACCATGGATAAAAATGATGCACCGGTCCGTGTCCGGCCCCGACTTTCCACTCCGCCGCGGCCGCGATCGCGCCTGCGATATATGCTTTTGCCGCCCGGACAGCCTCCGGCAAGTCGCTCCCGCGCGCCCAATAAGCCGCAATCGCAGAGGACAGCGTGCACCCGGTGCCGTGCGTGTTCGGGGTCTCTACGCGCGGCGCGCGCAGCACTTCGACAGACACACTATCGTGACGCCGCATAGCCAGCACATCGGCGGCCTCAGCGCCCGAACCATGTCCGCCCTTCACCAACGCGGCGCCCGGACCCAAGGTCAGCAGCGCGCGCGCCGCGGACTCCAGCGCGGACGGGTCCTCCTGCACGGGAATGTTCAGCAAGACCTCCGCCTCGCGCATGTTCGGGGTGACAATCCCCGCCAACGGGAATAAACGCCCCTTCAACGCGGCGATCGCGTCGTCGCGCAGCAGCTTGTCGCCGCTGGTTGCCACCATCACCGGGTCGAGCACAACGCGCTTCACCGAATGTCGTATGAGCCGCTCCGCCACCACGTCGATGATCTCCGGCGAAGACAGCATGCCGATTTTAACCGCGTCAACACCGATGTCTTCGATCACCGCATCAATTTGATCGCCGACGAACGAGGCCGGCGCGTCGTGAATTCCCCGAACCCCCAGCGTATTCTGCGCCGTCAGCGCGGTGATGGCCGACATGCCATAGCAGCCCAGTGCGGAAAATGTTTTGAGATCCGCCTGAATGCCTGCGCCTCCGCCGCTGTCGGAACCAGCAATCGTCAATACGCGAATAGGGGTCATTCGTTCCCCCTAAAATGATCGAATCCATGGCGTGCCAGTCGGGCAGGAAGACCGTTTTTGTAATACTGCAGGCCGCCTTCCGCAGTAATCGCGCCAATGCGCACTAGTGGACGTCCGAACATTTTTTCAAATCCGCTTGCGATTTCGTCAATCGCTTCAGGCGCTAGGGCGCAGAGCAGCACGTAGTCCTCCCCTGCAGCCGCAGCCAATTCTTCCGGCGTCCACGAGTACTGCGCGCAGATTCGCCGCATGCATGCAGTTGTCGGCAGTGTATCCAAATCCACGCGCGCGCCGCCGACGGACGATCGTTCGAGGATATGGCGAATATCCGAATCGATCCCGTCCGACACGTCCATCATGGCGGTGACCGCGGCGCGCGCCGCGAGCCATTGGCCCTCCGGCATGTGCGGACGCGGATTGTGATGGGCTTCAACCAGCACGCGCGCGTCGTCCGAATCGAGCGGTCTGTTTTCCAACAACAGCCGGAGTCCCGCGCCGGAATCGCCGAGCGGGCCGGTCACCGCCAGCACATCCCCCACCCGCGCGCCGGATCGAAATTTCGCGCGCTCGCGCGCGACGCGCCCTACCACGGCAAAGTTGATCACGATTCCCCTCGGCGATTTCGTCGTATCGCCGCCGAGCAGCGGGCACCCGGTCTCCTCGCCGATCTCCTTCACGCCCTTGAAATATTCGTCAAGCCAGTCGAGTTCGATCTCCGCCGGCAATCCGATCGATAGAAAGCACGCGGTCGGCGAGCCGCCCATCGACGCGATATCGCTGACATTCACCGCAAGCGATTTGCGGCCGAGCAAGCGGGGGGGGATTCGGGCGCGCAAAAAATGCACGTCCTCGACAAGCAAGTCGGTCGTCACCAAAACGGCCTCTTCGCCGGCGCCCGGAAGGATCGCGCAATCGTCGCCGATCCCCATCGCGCCGGGCGCCACCGCGTCAAACAGCGGCGCAATCCGTCGAATCAACCCAAACTCGCCGATATCCTTGAGATTCATGCGACCCGCTCCCGCCCGGCGAGTATCTGCGCCCGCAACGCGCGCGCGGCGACCTCAGGATCAAATGCAGCGCAGATCGCGGAGACAACGGCAATACCGTCGGCGCCAGCCGCAATTACATCTGCTGCATTTCCCGCATGGATCCCGCCGATTGCGACCAGGGGACGCCGCGTTTGTGCGCGCGCTGCGCGCAAACCATCCAAGCCCCATGCCCGCGTGAGTTCCGCCTTGGTCGGCGTGCAGAAGACAGGGCTAACGCCGAGATAATCCACATCCGTCGACTCGGCAGCCGCAATATCATCCCGCGATTCGACCGACAGTCCAATCAACGCATCCGGCCCCATCAGGCGGCGCGCGTCATGGGGCGGCATATCCGACTGGCCCACATGCACACCGTCCGCTCCGACTGCCAGCGCGATATCCACACGGTCGTTGATCAACAGCGGCACGCCGGCAGCCCGCGTGATCGCGCGAATCCGAGACGCGACATCGAGAAAGTCGCGAGTGGACAATTCCTTCTCCCGCACCTGCACCACCGTGACACCGCCGCGAATGGCGGCGGCGACAACATCTTCGATCGGGCGACCGCCGCAAAGCGGACGATCCGTGACCAGATACAAACTCCAATCTGGACTGCGCCGGTTCATGCGACACGGGCTCGCAGATGCGTGATATCGAGCATGTGAAGCACGTCGAGAAAATGCATCTGCATCGACCCCGGACCCGAAGCCCGGATCGCGGCGCGCTCGCCGCAGATTCCCATTACGGCCATCGCATGCGCGGCTGCGGCGAAGGGATCTTGATTCACCGCGGCGAAGGCGCCGATCAGCGCCGTAGCCGTGCAGCCCATGCCGGTCACCTTTGTCATAAGCGGATGGCCGAATGGGCAACTCTCCTCGCGCGCGCCGTCCAGAATAAGATCTGTTGCGCCGCTGACCACGACCACTGCGGCAGATGCGGATGCGAGTTTAAGCGCCGCCTCGCGCGCGGCCTCGCTACCGTGCGCGCTGTCCACGCCCTTCGTGCGCGCGTCGTACGCGGCGAGCGCCATTATTTCCGATGCGTTGCCGCGGATAACGGCAGGTGGCGCGGCGGCGATCAGCGCGCGGGCCGTTTCGGTGCGATAGCGGGTCGCACCCACGCCGACCGGGTCGAGGACAATCGGCACACGCGCTGACCGCGCCGCGCGCATCGCTTTTTCCATTGCGGCGATCCAGCGTTCGCTCAACGTGCCGATGTTGATCACCAGCGAACCGCCCACCGCGGCGGCGATTTGCACCATATCTTCAACCTCTTCGACCGCGTGCGCCATGACCGGCGACGCGCCGATCGCCAACAGCGCATTGGCGGTGGAGTTCATCACGACGTAATTCGTGATGTTGTGCACCAACGGCCCGCGGGATCGTATCGCGCAGACATCGTTCCATATCTGATCAGCCTTCATGGAGGTACCTCGAATAAAAAACCGCCCGCGAGGAATCGGGCGGTCTTCACGAAGTCGATTCGATCGCCGTTTCCCTACGCCGGCATAACCCGGATCAGGTCGTCAGGGTATAATCTCAGGCCACACGGCCACCCCTAACGGCAGTGACTATTTGTATCGAAGCGTAATGTGTTGTCAAACGACATCGCGGTGGACTTGCAGTGCGCGCGGTGAAGCTGATAGGTTTCGATTTCATGAAGCACTGGATTGCGTCTTCCGTCATCTACCAAATTAATCTGCGCGGCCTTGCGGCGCGGGAACCGCGGAATGCGATCGAGGCCGCGAAGGAAAAACCCCTCGCCGAATCGCCGCTGGCGTATGTTACCCGACATTTG
>CALGMT010000053.1 GCA_937958885.1 uncultured bacterium
CCGCCAGCGGTACCCGCCGGGGACTCGGCGCTCGCTTCCGCCGGTCGTAGAGCCCTTCAAAGCCATACACCTCATACCGCCATCTCCACCGCCTCATCGTTCGCGGCCGTATCCGCAGGATCTCCGCCGCATCCAACCAACGGATCTTCCCGGCCATCGCCCTCAGGATCACCTCTCGCATCGTCATCGCTCGCTGCTCCGCCGCTTCAGGATATCCACCCATGGTCTGTTCCTCCTCAGACCCATACTTCCACGATTCCTGCGGCCACTTCACTTGCTACCACTGCGGCCATATTATTTGCTTACCGACAGGCGGCCATCGGGGCGGGCGTCGATACGCTGCCGGCGCACGAGGAGTTGATGGCCGCATTCGCGTCCAATCGGACCTTGCTGGCTGACGGCGCGACGGGAACAGAACTGCAGAAGCAGGGCCTTCCCATAGGCGAGGCGCCGGAGCGCTGGATGCTCGACCATCCGGACGCCATCGCGGGACTCGCACAAAGCTACATCGACGCGGGGTCCGACCTCGTATTGACCAATACGTTTGGCGCGAATGCAATTCGCTTGGGGCTCTGCGGTCTGGAGGACCGGGTCGCGGAAATAAACACCATGGCAGTGCGCCTGGCGCGGCGCGCGATCGAGGGCTGCGAACGGCGGGCCTTCTTACTCGGCTCTATAGGGCCTACGGGCGAAATGCTGGAGCCCTACGGCGACCTTTCGGCGAATGCCGCGCGGGCGGCGTTCCTCGAACAAGCCCGCGCGCTGGTCGCCGCGGGCGTGGACGGCTTGGTTTGCGAAACATTCACTGCATCGGAAGAAATCGCATTGGCGCTCGACGCAGCGCGCGAAGCATCCGACGGCCTCCCGCTTGTCGGCAGTATGGCGTTCGATAGCGGCGGATGCACGATGATGGGCGTGACGGCAGAAGCTGCCGTCGCTGCGATGTCCGCGGCTGGCGCACACGTGGTCGGCGCGAATTGCGGCGTCGGCCCGGACGCGTTGGCAGCAGTGCTTCTCCGCATGCAACGCGCGGAGCCGGATGCGCGGTTATGGGCGAAACCGAATGCCGGCCTTCCGGAGTTGATCGGCGGGCGCACCGTCTATCGCGCTGCACCGGACGCCCTCGCGGCGTTCGCATACAATATGCGCGCCATTGGAGTCGCGGTGGTCGGCGGGTGTTGCGGAACCGCCCCGGAGCATATCCGCGCCATGCGCGCGGTCATGCTCAGCGCCAGTTGAAACGGGTTTACGCGCAGTTCGATCAGAGCAGCCGATCTCGGAACCACGCGAGGGTGGCGGCATAACACTCGGTCTGCCAAGGGAAGGCGGTGAACGTGTGGTCCGCTCCTTCGATTTCATGCAAAACGCAGACACCGTTGTGAGCGCGAATCGCATCGGCATACGCGCGGGCGTCGGTGATCGGCACCGTTTCGTCGCCCGTTCCCCCGACGATGAGCACGGGCGTTCGAGTAGGCGCGAGAGCGCTCACGGGATCGAGCCCATCCAATTCGGCGAGAAACGCAGCGCCCACGGCATAACCGCCGTTGTTCGCGACGCCATATTCGCGCAACTGGGCATCGGACTCCGGCGTTCGACGCCGAGCGCGTAAAGCGGCTGGATATCCGACCGGATTCCATAACGCTGCCGCGCGGAAGCGGGGATATGCGGCAATCGTGAACGCGGCGATCATGCCCCCCATGCTCATACCCAACAGGCCGATGCGTTTAGGGTCCACCGCATCTTTCCGTTCGAGCCAGCGGAGCGCCGCGACGGCGTCCGCGCGCTCGCGGGCGACGGTCATTTCCGAGAACTCGCCTTCACTATCCCCGCTGCCGCGAAAATCGAACCGCAGGCTCGCGATGCCTGCCAACGCCAGCGCGCGCGCCTGCTGCACGAACAAGCGATGTGCTTCCGCCTTGTTGCCGGTGAATCCGTGCAGAAATAAAACGGCCGGAAATGGCCCTTGTCCGTCAGGCTGATGCCACATGCCGACGATCTGCTGCCGCTCGGATTTGAAGGTGACGGGTTTTTCAATCATGTGTAGAAAAGCCATGCGCGGAGTCGGGGCGGCGAGATTTGAACTCGCGACATTCAGCTCCCAAAGCTGACGCTCTACCAGGCTGAGCCACGCCCCGAATCCGCACACGGCTTCAAAGTAAGCAGTATATGCGCAACCGCCCTTCCCAAGCAAGCAGTCTGCTGCCGTTCGATACCGCTCAGCTACGCGCTTGCACAGCGCAATCGAGGCTGCGCATCATTCAGGTATGCAATCTGTTGGATATCTGGGTCCCGAGGGGACGTTTTCCTATCACGTCGCACGAAAGCGATTCGGTCGTTCGGGGAAGTTGATTCCCTGTGCGGGAATCTATGATGTGTTCGAGTTCATCAAGAGCGGTAAAGATCGCCTCGGCGTGGTGCCGGTGGAGAATTCGTCCGGCGGCACAATCTTCGAAACGATCGATTGTCTGGTCGAAAATGCGGGCCGGATCCATATCCGAGAAGAACTATCGCTCAATGTGAAGCTGGCGCTGCTCGGCCGTCGCGGCGCTCGCGTCCGCCATCTTTATTCACACTACGTCCCATTGCAACACTGCCGGTCGTGGATTCGCCGATCACTGCCTGGCGCGCGGACGCATGAAACGAGAAGCACCGCGCTGGCCGCGGAACGCGCCGCGTCCGAACCCGAATCCGCCGCGCTCGGCACGCGCGATGCCGCGCGGCGATACGGGCTGGATGTGTTGGCGTTTCCGGTTGAAACCGACGCCCCCAACATTACAGAATTTATCGTGGTCGGCCGCGAGGCCGCGCCAGCCGCGCGCAGCGTGAAAACAAGTTTGCTCGTGATGCTCGAAAACCGGCCGGGCAGTCTGTTTGATTTCCTCGGCGCGTTCAGAGCCGCGAATGTGAATCTGACTCGTCTGATCTCCCGCCCGATTATCGGAAAACCGAAGTCCTATTTATTCGTCGTGGACCTCCAAGGCACGCCCAGCCGCCCCGCGGTGGAGCACGCCCTCGCCGCCGCCCGAGCCGCCGCGTCGAACATGATCCGCCTGGGAGTCTATCCTGTGCGTAAAATGTACGCCTCTTGATCGGCGCGATTGATGCGCGCTTGCATCGGTGTATGCGCGGATCGAATGGCGTGTGCTGCATCGCCGCAGAACGCGCGCTGCGCATGGGCGTTCGGCATTCACATGATCCCGAAGGTGTCCCACGCTTCTTGCGCGCCCATGCCGTCCTTGATCGCATGGAAGACCCGTTTCTCACCGTGCGCTTTTTCGAGCGCAGCGCGGATGATGTCCGACTCCATCGCGCGGGGCACGACGCAAACACCGTCGAGATCGCCGAAAATAAAGTCGCCGGGCTCGACGCGCACGCCCTCGATTTCAATCGCGCATCGGAAATCGATCACCTTGCCGCGCGCCCGTTGGTCCTGGGCATAGCGGCCATAGGAGAACGTCGCAAAGTTCAGCGCCAGAATCCCGCGCGTATCGCGCGAATACCCGTCCACCACCGCGCCCACCGCGCCGCGGTTTTTCGCCGCCGTGCTCATCAACTCACCCCACAAGGCGTAGTTCGGCGAGGATCCGGTGCAGATGTACACTTCGTTGGGGCGCAGGTCGTCAAGCGCCTTCAACATCAAGCCGAACGGCTGGTTCAAGTCCTTTCCGATCCGTCCGGGCCCTTCGGACCGGCTATAGTCGTCCGCCTCCAGCACCGGCATAGCGCGTCCGGCAACGATCATATCGTCGCGAAGCGGCTGAATGCGGGGCGGAAGGAACTGCCGTGTCAGACCGTGTTGATCCATCACGTCGCCGATGACCGCCGAAAAGAGTTCGCGCCGGCACAGGTCGATCAATTCGGCGTCGCTATTCCATGTGGACTTCATCAGTCGGCAGACAGCAACCGATTGGGTTTGGTGGAAGACGTGGGACTCGAACCCACAACCCGCTGATTAAGAGTCAGCTGCTCTACCAATTGAGCTAGTCTTCCGAGTGGAAAAAGGCGTATAGCGAAGTTATCCGCCGTTTGACAAGTATTCTCCGCGACCGGTAGGTTTGCGGGGTTTCAGCGCTCCCGTGGTGGAATTGGCAGACACGCAGGATTTAGGTTCCTGTGCCGCGAGGCGTGGGGGTTCAAGTCCCTCCGGGAGCATGCATGCCGACAGCACCGCGTCGCGCGCTCGTATCGCCTTCTCATTCGAAATTAGCATCGGTCACGCAAAATCGGAATCGGCCTCGGTCTCGCCATCCAAATCAATCATCAACCAGCGTCACTTTCGACACTGCACGCAAAGCGTACAATCGCTCAATCCGTCTCGACTTTGAATGGCGCGCAGGAGTTCCACAATCGCGGGGGAAACAATCCATCGATCACGGCGCATTCGCCGGCGTACTCCGTGCTCACTATCGTCGCGCCGCTGCGGATCGAGGCCAGCAGGCGGACCTCTTTGAGCGGGACATGAATGCGCGCACGCACCATCCGGTTCTGAAGTCGATCGGCCAGCGCGGCGCGCAGTTCATCCAATCCTTCCCCGGTGCGCGCCGAGACGGCAACGCTCGGCGCGCGTATGGACCGCAGCGCGGCTGCGCGCGCACGACCCTCGGGGTGATCGATTTTGTTGAATGCATATAAAATCGGCTTTTCCCGCACGCCCAGCTCCGCCAGCACGACATCCACGGCCTGCATCTGATCTTCCACGCGCGGGTGCGAGGCATCGACTACATGCAGCAACAGGTCGGCCTGCGTGACCTCCTCCAGCGTAGCCTTGAACGCCTCGACGAGGCCGTGGGGGAGCTTGCGAATGAAGCCTACGGTATCCGTCAGCAATGCTTGCTGGCGATTCGGCAATTCGATGCGGCGCGTCGTCGGGTCCAGGGTCGCGAACAACTGATCCTCCGCGAGCACATCCGCGCCGGTCAGCCCGTTGAGCAACGTCGATTTTCCGGCGTTGGTGTAGCCGACGATCGACACGAGGCCCCACCCGTGGCGGCGCCGCCCGCGCCGTTGCTCCGCGCGATGGCGCCGCACGTTTTGGAGGTCGGCGCGAAACCGATCGATGCGCTCCAAAATCCGACGCCGGTCCAGTTCCAGTTGTTTTTCGCCGGGACCGTGCATTCCCATTCCGCCCTTTTGCCGCTCCAAATGGGTCCACATCCGGCGCAGGCGCGGCAGCAGATATTCCAATTGCGCCAGTTCGACTTGCATCCGGCCCTCGCGTGTGCGGGCGTGCTGCGCGAAGATGTGCAGAATCACTTGCGTGCGATCGATGACTTTCGTGCCGAGCGCCTGCTCAAGATTTCGGCCCTGCGCCGGAGTCAGATCGTCATCGAACACGACGGTGGAGATGCGATCGGCCCGCACGCGGTCGGCAATCTCCTCGGCCTTGCCGCGACCGACATAGAGCGCGGGGTTCACGCGTCCGATTCGGCAGAGGACGCGTTCGACCACCATGGCGCCGGCGGTCTCGCACAGCAGGGCCAGCTCGTCGAGATGGTCTTCGACGTCCAACGCGGATTGGGGTCCGTGCTGGACGCCAACCAGCAACGCGGTTTCGACGTCCGTATCAGAGGTGGAGTGTATGCGGCCCATTCTTTTCCCATTGGCTTCGCACCGCGTCCGCGGCTTCCCGGACTGTCATGGATTCGCCAACCGGTATCCACGATACGGGAAGTTGATGGCGGAACCATGTCATTTGTCGGCGCGCCAACTGCCACGTGCGCGCGGTTATGCGTTCGACGGACTGTTCTGGGGTCATGCCGCCGTCCAACACGGCAAACGCCTCCTCATAGCCGATGGCGTGGCGCGCCGTCCGTGAGAGCGCGGGCCATCGCGCGCGAATGCGCGCGGCTTCATCCAGCAATCCCCCATCCACCATCGTGCGCGCTCGCACGGCGATGCGGCGTTTCAATAACGCTGGTTCGATGGCCAGAGTGGCGACGGGCGCGATAGCTGCGCCTCGCCAACCGTTCGGCAGCGAGACGCCGGCCTCCGCTCGCTCTAGCGCGCGGATCAATCTGCGCGCATTTTGCGGATCGGCCAGCGCAGCCCATGCGGACGGATAGCGCGTGCGCAAGGCATCCTGCAAGGCAGCGATCCCCTGCTCGCTCAACACAGCTTCCCACCGTTCGCGCACGGCAGGATCGCTCGCAGGCGCGGGGTCCAACCCTTTCAGCAGTGCGGCTAGGTACAGCCCGCTGCCGCCTACAACAATCAATGGACGCCCGCCTCCTTCGGCAGCTTGCGCCGCGCGGCGCGCCTCTTCGCGAAATGCGCCCACGCTAAATGGTCGGTCGGGATCGATCAGATCGAGACCGTAGTACGCTACGCGCGAACGCATAGCGGCGTCCGGTTTCGCCGTTCCGATATCGAGCCCGCGATAGACCGTCATGGCGTCGGCGCACAGGATGACGGCGTTGCACTCTTCCGCGAGCAGGTGCGCGACGGCGGTCTTTCCGGTCGCGGTGGGGCCGGCGAGGAACCAGGCGTTCATCCCCGCGGTTTGGTCGGCGCCGCATCGTCGCGGCGATCGTTGAGCGGGTGTTGGGGCACCCAAAAGGCTGACACGACGTAGATGCCGACACCAATGCAGATTGCCGCGTCCGCGATGTTGAAGGCGGGCCAGTGCCAGTTCTTTACGTAAAAGTCGAAAAAGTCCGTCACCCATCCCAGCCGGATGCGGTCGAGCAGATTGCCGACGATCCCGCCGATCATCAACCCGAGCGCGACCCGGTGTTCCCATGTGTCGCCAAGAAAAGACCGGCGAAATAGCAGCATCACCGCCAGCATCAGGATCGAAAGAATCGTCAGCGATGTGTTCTGCCCGCCGAACATGCCCCACGCGGCTCCGGTGTTGCGCACGTACGTGAGGTTGAAAAAGCCGTCCAGCACCGGTCGCGACTCACCCAACACGAACGACCCCCTCACAAGGGCCTTCGTCCACTGGTCGGACACCGCAATGGCAAAGGCGATGACGAGCGGAAGCATCGGAAACGGCTCGGGGCGCGTCAGGTTTGCGCCTCCACCGTCTGGATGCTCGAACGGCGGAACGGACGAAATCGAGGTTTGCCGCGCTCCATTTCAGTCTGCGCCGCGACGCAATAGCGCGCGAAGGGCAATACCTTCAACCGCTCATACTCAATCGGCTGATTCGTCGCTTCGCAGATGCCATAAGTGCCGGCCTCGATGCGGCGTAGGGCTTCGTCGATCTCGTAGAGGACGTCCTGTTCGCTGCTCAACAGGTTCGCGGCAAATTCGCGATCGAAATTGTCCGTGCCCTGATCGGCCATGTGGAAGCTGTAGCTTGAAAGATCGCCCGCCGACTCGCGTTGGGAGCGGTTCAGGTTGTCGCGCGAGAGAAACGAGATTTCGTCAATCACGCGGTCGCGCAGTTTGAGCAGCAGATCCTTGAACATCGCGATATCCTTCGCGGTCAAGCGCTTGGTTTTCGCCATCGCGCCTTTCAAAACGGGAGGGGGCCGAACCGGCAACAGCGGGCGCGGCGTCGGAAGACCCGATGACGTCTTCGCTTGCGGCGATGCGAGTTTATCGGCCTTGGAGACCGGGGTGGCGCGCACAGACTTATTTCCCGGCCTGGCCGCCTTCGGCGCCGGTTTCGTCCGCTTATTCGCCATCGGCTTCGCGGAGGTTGTGACGGGCTTTTTCACGGGCTTGGCCGGCTTCTTCGCGGGTTTCGCCGCTTTTTTCTTTTGCGCCATGATCGCTGATCCCCTTTTGTTGCCGCAGGGTTTTCGTATTTGGAGCGCGCTACGTACACCATCCCGCGCGCCACTGTCAACAGAGAAGGAAACAGAATCCTCCGTGTTTTCCAAGCAGATACCGCAGATGTTCGCCGGTGAACGCGAAGCGGCCACCTCGTCCATCCTCCACCTGCGTTCGTCGGCGTCGTCAACGGATTCCATTTCTCGTTACGCCGCTGCCGCGAACGTTCACAGAGAACACGAAGAGCCCTCTCCATCCAGTATTGAGGTTGCCCCGAATCGGAACTCGCGATTCCGCTTGCGCGCGCGTACTAATGACAATATCTTCTCAATAACGAATGCAGCGAAATACCCAGCAGCGCGCAGCCATCGACCGGGCTCTCGCGGAAGCCGATCGCCCGCTTAGTCCGCGCGAGATCCTCGAGGGCGCGCGCCGCAGCGTGCCGGACATCGGGATTGCGACCGTCTATCGCGCGATCAAGGATCTGTTGGCCGAGCAGAGAGTCGTCGCCGTAGATGTGCCCGGCGCGCCGCCCCGCTACGAAGCTGCCGGAAAACCGCATCATCACCATTTTCTTTGCCGGCAGTGCGACCGGATGATCGATCTGCCGGGCTGCCCCGGCCAGTTGAGCAGGCTCGCGCCGCCCGGATTCTCGGTCGAAAACCACGAACTGACGCTCATCGGCCGTTGCCCAGACTGCGCGGCGCCGAAGACGCGGCGTCCCCGCAAGCAGCCCGCCCGCAAATGAATCATCGCCGCTCCATTCCCTCGATCCTGGCGCTGTTCCTGATCCTCGCCCAGTCGCTCGCGCCCTTCGCCCATTTCGCGTGGGGTCACCAAGACGCGTGCGCGCACTCGGCATGCGCAGTCAAATCAACCGGGATCTCCGATCTGCGCGCCGCGCCCGACACCTGTGATGTTTGCGCATGGATCGGCAAGTTGCAGCCGCCATCGACTGCCCTTCCAGCGCTGCGGCAGCTTTCGCAGCATGCCATGGAGCGCGTCCCCGGCGCGCGTTGCGCCACCCATGCGGCCGCGCCTGATCTCACAGCCGGCGGCGCCCGAGCGCCGCCCCGCTAACCTGTACCCGTCGTTTCCGGCGACCGCGCCTGTGGCGCGGCGCTTCCGTTCAAGTCATCAGCAACCACGAGGTTTTTTCCATGCATTTCAATCTTCATTTCGTGCGCCGCTCGCTGGCGGCGGCCGCGGCGATCTTGATCGCCGATTCAGCCGGCACCCACGCCCAACAAGCGGACGGCAGACCGTCCTCCATCAATCTGATCGACACATCGGTGAACGTGCTCATCGCCGCGGGCGGATCCTCCGCGGAGAATCATGAGCTGCAAGAGTTGCAAGGGGGCGGCCATGATCCGAACCGGAACGGGTTTACGCTGCAAGGCGTCGAGCTCTCCTTTTCAGGCGTCGTCGATCCCTACTTCACCGCCGAAGCGCATATCGTGTTCACGGAGGAGGACGTCGAGCTGGAGGAAGCGTTCGTCACCTCGACCGCGCTGCCCCACGGCCTCGAACTCAAGGCGGGCTATTACCTTACCGAGTTCGGTCGCATCAACCCGAGCCATCCGCATACCTGGCACTGGCTCGACCAGCCGATTATCGCATCGCGCCTGCTCGGAGGCGACGGACTTCGTTCGGCCGGCGCCCGCGTCGCGTGGCTGATGCCGACCCCCTGGTTTTCGCAGATCTACGTCGGCATCCAGAATGCCGACAACGAATCGGCGATCAGCTTCCTTGGCGAAGGGCATCATCATGGCGAGGAGCATGCCGATCATGATCACCATGCGACTCATGAAGAGGAAGACGACCACGCGCACGCAATGGACATCGAGAGCACGGTCGCCGGCCGACCGCGGATCGACCGCGATCCACGGAACCTCGACGAGTTCCTTTATTCCGCACGTTGGGAGAACTCATTCGACCTCTCCGAACAGAGCACCATGCTCTTCGGGCTCTCCGCCCTGTACGGACCGAACGCCTCGAGCGACGATGGCGAAACGTTCATCTACGGCGCGGACCTGACGCTCAAATGGCGCCCGGCGGATCACCGCCGCGGCTATCCGTTCATTGTCTGGCAATCTGAAATCATGAGTCGCGACTACAAAGCAGGCGCGGTTTCGATCCCCCACGACGATCACGTTCACGATTTCCCCGGCGAAACCATTCGCGACTGGGGCTTCTACAGCCAACTCGTGTGGGGCTTCGCGCCTCGCTGGGAAACCGGACTCCGCGTCGAGTATGCCACCGGCAACGACGCGGGCGTTGAAGAGCGTGACCATGACCCGCTTCGCGCCGATCGTCTGCGCATCTCCCCGATGATCGCCTTCCGACCGAGCGAATTCTCGCGCGTGCGGTTGCAATACAACTATGACGACGCGGACTTCCTCGACGATAAAGTCCATACGGTCTGGGCCGGACTTGAGGTCCTCTTCGGGAAACACCCGGCACACAAGTTCTAAACTGCTCGGACTCTCCGTACTGCCCGCTCCCGACGGGAGCGGGCAGTTTGAGGGAGACACCTTTAACTGGGATGTGGAACGTTATCATGAACGCATTTCTCTCCATCGTATTCTCGCTTGCCATCGTCGCATCATCGTCGGCGTCGCCTTTACGTGTTGTTGCTACGACGCCTGACCTCGGATCGCTTGCCCGTGAAATCGGCGGGGACGATATCGACCTGACCGTGCTCGCGCGGCCGGGCGACGACCCGCATTTTCTGGACGCAAAACCCAGCTTCATACGCCTGATGAGCCGCGCTGATGTGTATATCGAGACCGGACTGGATCTCGAAGTCGGTTGGGCCCCACTCCTCCTCCAAGGGGCGCGCAACGCACGCGTCATGCCGGGTAACCCGGGACATATCGACGCATCCACAGTAATCGATCCCATGGAAGTGCCCACCGGTCCCGTTGACCGATCAATGGGCGATGTGCATCCCACCGGAAATCCGCACTATCTGCTGGACCCGCGCGCCGGTCGTGCCGTTGCGGGATTGCTGCGGGATCGCTTCTCGGCGCTGCGTCCGGACCGTGCCCAAGCTTTTAGAGAGCGATTCGCTGATTTCAGCCGCCGCCTCGACGAGGCGGAAGCCCGTTGGGATGCGCGCCTCGCGCCGCATCGCGGAGCCAAACTCCTCGGAGACCATAATCTTTGGGTCTATTTTGCCGACCGATTCGGATTAGAAATGGCGGGCTATCTCGAACCAAAACCGGGCGTCCCACCGACTACGCGTCACTTGCAGCACATTATCGAACTGATCTCGCGCGAGCGTGTACGCGCCATCATCGTTTCACCCTATTTCGATCAGCGACATGCCGACTTTGTCGCGCGCAATACGGGAGTGCGGATTGTGCCGCTTGCCCATCAACCCGGATCCCGCCCAAGCAGCGACGGTTATATCGGCATGATCGACCACAATGTCGAAGCGCTCGCCAGCGCACTAGATGGCGCGAAATGAGCCTCCCGCCTCTGATCTCCATTCGAGACGCAGTCCTCGGATATGGGCGGCACAGGGTCTTGCGCGTAGATCGCTTTGCGCTCCAGCGGGGCGATTTCTGGTTCCTGCTCGGGCCCAACGGATCCGGCAAGACGACCCTGCTGCGCACCGTCATGGGTTTATTGAAGCCGCTATCGGGCGAGGTGGAACGTTCGCCGTTCTGCGCCGATTTTAGCCGAATGGGATTCGTTCCCCAGCGCTGCGAGGCGCGTCCCTCGCTGCCCACTACGGTGCGCGAATTCGTCTCGCTCGGTCTCGTCGGCTTGAACCTCGACCGCGAGGAGCGGGCAGTCCGCCTCCAACGAGCGCTTGATCGCGTAGGTTTGATGAACAGGATCCGAGACTCCTTCTGGACCTTGTCCGGCGGCCAGCAACAGCGCGCGCTCCTTGCGCGCGCGCTCATTCGCGAACCGATCCTGCTGGTGTTGGACGAGCCGACCAACGGCCTCGATCCCGCTGCGGAAGAAGCGCTCTTGGATGTCTTGAGCCGCTTGCAACATACATCCGCAGTGACCGCGCTTTTCGTCACGCATGATATCGCGCTCGCGGCTCGACACGCGACCCATCTAGCGCTGATCCGTAATGGCGCACTGGAAGCTGGGGCGCGCAGCGACCTTCTGCGAAGCGACACCATAGCCGCTGTTTTCGGCGTTAATCCCCTCTTGATCCCCGCATGATAGCCGAATTCATCGAATCCTGGCCGCTCTTTCAGCACGCCTATCTCGGCGGATTTCTGCTCGCCGCGCTCCTCTCGCTGCTCGGCGTACAACTCGTAGCGCGCGACCAGATTTTCTTCGGCGCGGCCGTCGCGCAAGCCTCGACACTCGGCATCGCCGTTGCGCTGGCAACGGCGGCCTGGCATCCGTTCGGCATGCACCTGCACGATAACAACTGGTATCCGCGCGCGTGGGCGATCACGCTCTCCGCCGTCGCCGCCGTGGGCATGGAGCTGATCGCCGGTCGCAGAGAGAGCCGCGAAGCGGTGACGGGCTTCATCTTCTTGTTCGGCTCGGCCAGCGCGATGGCACTGGTCGCCCAAAGCCCGTTCGGTGCCGAGGAAGTCCAGCGCCTGCTCGCCTCGACGCTGATCGGCGCAACCGCACGGGACGTGGAACTGTTCGCCCTCGTCTTGGCGGCTACGATCCTGCTGATCGCCGTGCATCGCGATCGTTTGCTGCTGTTGGCCATCGACCCGGCGACGGCATCCGCAGCCGGCATCCGCACGCGCGCGTGGTCGATCGGAAGCGCGTGCTGGCTCGCGATCGCGGTGGGGATTTCAATCCGCGCGGCAGGGCTGCTGTACGTGTTTGGATGTCTGCTGCTGCCCGTGTTGATCGCCAAGACCCTCGTCCGCGAAATGCGCGCGCTCTACTGGGGCGCCCCCCTGATCGGCGTCGCCTGCGCCATGGTCGGGTTCGTCCTGGCGCACGCGTGGGATGTTCCGCCCGCGCAGATGGCGGTGGTGGTGATGAGCCTGCTGCTGGCTGCCTGCTGGTTGCGCCGCGTCGTTCAGCGCGGCAGCAGCCAGCCGAGCCGAACGAGCTCCGATTCAAGATAGCCCGCCAGTGCCGCGTGGCCCTCCGCGCGGGGATGCATAAAATGCACAGCCCATTCGGGTGGGTAGCGATCCGCGGGAATACGTCTGCGAATATTGAAATACGGCAGGCCGACTTCCTCACAGATTTGCTCGGCTTCGCGCCGCATCGCCCCGAAAACGAGCGTGCGGAACCCATGCGCCTCGCCCATCGCGGCTAGCTCGCGAAAAGCATCACGCACCCCGCTCACATCCTCGCCCGCCAGCAATTCCTCGGCAACCTTGTTGCGATCGAAGTCGCGCAAGTCGCGGAAATGCGCGCCCGCCATGAGATGGATGAAGCGTGGGCGATCGAACAGCAGCAGATGCAGATACGACACATCGCGCCGCCGGAAATTCTCCTTTTCCAGCATGAAGAACGGCAGCGAAAAGTCATTGTCACACCAGCCCACCACCACGATATCGGGTTTGTATTTCAATCCCTTCACGCGCAGCGACTCGACCTCCAGTTGCGTGTTGTAGCCGGGAACGGCAACGTGCATCACCTCGTATCGTTCTCCGTCCGCCCGCATGTTCAGGTTTGAGCGCAGCACCGCCATGTATTCCTCGCCCTGGTGGACGCCCCATCCAAACATGCCCGAATCGCCGAGCCCGAGAATGCGGATCACACCTGCGGGCTTATCAACCGGATAGTCCCGATCATCCCGCATTCCGTCCGCATTGGTGCGCAGCCTCCGATGCCCAAACAGCATGTCGAGATTAGGCTGCAACTCATAGACCAGCCGCGAATGGTCGCTCGGCTCGATAATGTGCGCCATCGGGTGCGAGCTGCGTACCGGGAGCTTTTTGCCGGCGGCGCGGAGGTGCTTCAGGCGATCGAGCGAGTTCTGCTCCTGATTTCGAATCAACAACGCCCGGACGAGAAGCTCGCCGGCCGCGAACGAGAGCACGAGGCTGACCAGCAGCATCGCGCCCTTCCCCAGAAACCGCCGCCATTCCCGCGCCGGACTGCGCCAGCCCTTACCCACCAACCATGCGAGAAACAGGAACAGCAGGCCGAGAAAGAAATTCTGGTACGGCGCCTCCGCATACACGATATACGCCCACGGAATGCCGTAGCGCATCATCAGCGCCGTCAGCAGGAAGAACCCGCACGCGATCGCAATCAGGCCTGCAACCACAAGGCGTCCGAACAGGCCGCCGGCAAGCGACCAGCCCCACGCGATTACGCGAAATATCGGCGCCACAGGCTCGCTAGAACTCTTTTCATTCATCAAACGGAAATTAGAGCGCAATATTCTTACAGCGTATCGAAATTTAATGGAACCCCTTTCGGCTGCCCGCTGGCCGATTCGCCTCGCGCGCCGGCGTCTCTCGATGGAACATTGACGCCGTGCTGCCGCTACGCGCATATTTCCGATTATGAAGATCACACCGACCACCGCGCAGCAAAGCAGCGTGCGCCTGAGATATTCGGTCAAACTATTTATCAGCCACTTGGTCGCCGTCTTTCTCGTCTCGGGCAGCGTCGGCACTTATTTTTATGTGCGCGCGATGGACAACCTGATGCGCAGCCTCAAATCGCGCCTGCAGAACAGCGCCGCGATGGTCAGCCAGAGCATCGATGCCCGTTCTCTGGAGGCCGTGCAGACCGAGGCCGACATCGAGACCGACGCCTATCGAGACGCGTTGGATAAGTTGCGCCGCGTCCGGCGCGCAAACGCGGATATTGCGTACCTCTACATCATGCGCAAGACGCCCGCCGGTCCGGTGTTCGTTGTCGATTCCGACGAAACCGAGGCGCAGGCCCTTCCCGGGCGAGTATATGAAGAGAAAAACGAACGCCTGATGCTCGGCTTCGTAGAGGCGTCCGTGGACGACGACCTGACCGAGGACGAATGGGGTGTTTTCCTGTCCGGCTATGCGCCGTTGCTTCACGGCGAGGGACGCTATCTCGTCGGCATCGACATGCGCGCGAACGAGGTGGTCAACAAATTGGCCGAATTGCGCCTGACGGGCGTCATTTCACTGCTGGCGTCCATCTTGCTGGCCCTGACGTTCGCGCTCCTCCTCTCGCGCGGCCTCACGCGCCGCATCGCCTCGATGTCGCTGCATTGCCGGAATATTGCGCTCGGTAATTTTGAGGCGCGCATCAAGGGACGAACCTTCGATGAATTCGACGATCTGGCCGATGCTCTGAACACTATGAGCGAGGCATTGAATCGGACGCGCACCGAGTTGGACGGCGTGATTCGCGAACTGCGCGACACGCAGGCGAATCTCGAAATGCGCGTCGCGGAACGCACTCGGGCGCTGGAGGAATCCATCGCACGGATGAACGTGCTGCGCGGACTCCTGCCCATCTGCAGTTCGTGCAAGAAAGTGCGCGACGACAAGGGCTACTGGACGCAGGTCGAACAATTCGTCGCCGCCCGCAGCGAGGCCCGCTTCACCCACGGTGTTTGTCCCGAGTGCATGGTCAAGCTATACGGAACCATCGCAACAGAGATTGCGAGTGATCCAGCGTCTTCCATCTGATCAGCGCGGCTAAAGGAGAGCAACCGTGCCGTTTTCGTGAGCGATGGCCAGCGTGCATTCATCGGGCGACCAGGCCGCATGGACGACTGGAGCGCGGCCGTTGAGATGGGCCACCGGATATACGCATCGCGTCGGCTGCCAGAACGCCACGTTGCCATCTGCATAGCCCGCAGCAAGCAAACTTTGATCGCGGCTCCAGGACATAGCGGTCACATCCTTTAGGCCGAGCTGGCAGAGAATCGGATCGCGATCTTCCGGACCAGGATGGGAACAATCCCACACGCAAATATCCGATCCGCCGGAGGTTGCCAGCCAACGGCCCGTCGCATCCCATGCGAGGGCCCGCACCTTGCCCGGAAAACCCGTCATGCGAGAAGGACGTCCGTCTGAAATGCGCCAGATGTGCACACACCTGCCCATATCCGCCGAAACCAGAAAGCGGACGTCCGGACTCCACATCACGCGCGTCGGCGCATCTGGCGATTCGAAGTGGCGCGCAGCTTCCTCCGCCGACGCGCGCCAAATCCAGACCCCGCCGTTGGCGGCCACCGCGAGGTGCTCGTCATCTGGCGACCATGCCACGTCGGCAATCGAGGACGGCAGCGTCCGCGCTGTTGTCCAGGATTCAGTTTGAGCGTGCCACCAGTTCAGCCGCCGCCCGCACGCAACGGCCATCACCTGCCCGTCAGGTCGCCACACGATGGATGTAACCCAACCTTTTTCGAGACTCATGTCCCGACGTGGCGACGAATCATTCAAATCCCACTCGCGCACCGCGCCATCCGCTCCGCCGGTCCACAGTTTCTCACCAGATGGATGCCAGCAGAGGCACAACGCGGCGGACGGATGTCCGCTGCATTCGAAACGGGGTAACGCGCGATTGACCTCCACAACGACCACGCGCCCTGAGATCGCGGCCAGCGCGAGCCATGGTCGAGTCGGGTGCCATGCCATCGCCTGAGGATAGTCGCCCAACTCGTAGTGCGCGCGCGGCGCGAGTAGGCCCGGCGTTTCTAGCTTCAAACGAGACACGCGCGAAAGCCCTCGTTCAACTCATCGCGGTTCAAGTGTCGCCCGATGAAAACCAGCGTGTTCATCCGCTCGCCATCGCGCCACGGACGGTCGGCCTTCAATTCGAACTGCATGTGAACGGCCTGAAAGACCACGCGGTTCGGATTATGCGCCAGACTCAGGATTCCTTTGGAGCGATAGATATCCGCCCCTCGCGTGATAAAGAGGCGTTGAAGCCAATTACCCACTCGTTCCGGATGCAATGCGCCCGGCGCGCAAATGCCAACCGATTGCACCTCATCATCATGCGTATGCGCATGTTTGAAGTGTTGATGCAACACCGGTTGCACCGCGATTCCTTCGACAAATAGCCGCATGCAAAACTCGTCTGGATGGTGCTCCGTGAACAGGGCATACCATCCTTCTTCGTCTACCTCGACCGGAATCGAGCGTGGTACGGCGCCGAGATTGAAGAGACACGCATACCCGGCATCTGGAAGAAGCACGTCGACATCTGCGCTCGGTCCAACGTGTTGCTCGAATGCGCGCGCCGCGAAACGGCGCGCCTCTGCAAATCCAGTCGCATCGCCTGATGCGGCGCGAATCAGCGCGCTTCGGATGGATGGATCCGGCCCCTCCTCCATCGTCAGCCGGTGCGAGCCGGCGGGAAGTCGGTATAGACCGCCCCATTCAAAAGGCGACTCCGACTCCAGAAACTGCGGATCGAGTTCCAGCGCCCGATCCAATTGGAATCCGCCGATTTCAAGCACATGCTGCAGCGGCAGCTCGCCGAATCGCGTGCGATGAATCCGCGCCACCGCATTAATCCGACGGATGCGTTGTTCGAGCTTTTCCAACTCGGCTCCGGACACCAAATCGCACTTGTTGAGCAAGACGACATCCGCAAATGCGATTTGCTGGCTCGCCTCATGACTGTTCGCCAGTTGCTGCTCGATGTGTTTCGCATCCACCAACGTGACGATGCCATCGAGTCGAAGCTGATCGCGCAAGTCTTCCTCCATAAAAAACGTCTGCGCGACAGGTCCCGGATCAGCGAGCCCTGTCGTCTCGATGAGAATCGCATCAAATCGATCGCGCCGCTTCAGCAAATGTCCGAGTATGCGGATCAGATCACCCCGGACTTTGCAGCAGATGCAGCCGTTGTTCATCACGAACAACTCTTCTTCCGTCTCGAGCACCAACTCGTGGTCCACGCCGACTTCGCCGAACTCATTCTCGATGACAGCGATACGGCGTCCGTGCCGCTCGCGCAGGATGCGATTCAGCAGCGTGGTTTTTCCAGAGCCCAGGAAGCCGGTCAGCACCGTAACCGGCACGCGTGGATCAACAGTGGTCATAACGGCACCGAATGGACGGGCGTTCGCCGATCGGGTTCGAGCCCCAGGTGGCGGGCCGCCGATTCCATAATCGCCTCGCGCGGGCACTGCGCGCCGATCAGGACCATAAGCGGTTCAAAACGCGACGGCTTTGGCAGATCGACGAAGGCCGGCCGCTCGCGGCCCTCGATTTTTTGGAACAAGACCGCGCGCAACGGCTCGCCATCCAAATAAGCCACGCCCTTCGCCCGAATAACCTCCAGCGGCAATGAATCGAGAAACGCCTCAATCTGCTCTTCGCGCAGCCGCGCGGGCAGCGGAATTTCCATCGACGCAAAATGATGGGCCTGGGCGTGGTGAACGTGCGCCGAAGATTCGCCCAACACTGGCGGCGCGAAACGGCGCGGGGGAAATCGATCGGGGTGCTCGACCATCTCGATCAGTCGTTCGGCTAGCCATTCGGCGTCGATCGGTTGAGCGCGCGGGGCTCGTTGCTTCAGATCCGCCTCGACTTCCGCCAACCGCCGTTCGGGCACTTCCTCGGCGCGCGTGATCAAAAAGCCGATGGCAGCCGATAGTTGTCCGGCTTCCAGACCGTTGTGCCAATAGCGCTTTTGCCAGCGCTTCGCGTCAATCACCGTAATCGGCACGGGAAGCGTGTACCGTCGCGCGCGGCGATCGGCGGTCAATATCTCGATCAGCTCCGGCACATCCGCCGTTCCGTTCGCCTCCAGCAAGACCACGCTGCGGGGCGGGAGTTCGTATTGCTTGAGTGTTTCCATCAACTCATCCCGCGAGTCGCAGCAGACGCATGTGCCGTTGATCGGAGCGACGCTGGCCGCGTAGCCCTCCAATGTTTGGGCATCGATCCGCGCGTTTCGGTAATCGTTGATCACGACGTGCGGCACCAGCCGCCGGGCAGCCAGCAGCGGCAGCGTTCGCCGTATAAAGGTCGTTTTCCCCGCGCCGAGAAAACCGGCGATGAGAACGAGCGGGACCGGCGCGGAGGACGGCGGAGTCGAGTTTGAGCTCATCGAGCGGCGCCTCGCGGCGTCAGGATATTTTCTTTTCGTTGTACGGCACGTGCTTGCGGGCGATCGGGTCGTACTTCTTGATTGTCAGCTTTTCTTTATTGAGCTTCGTATTCTTCGTGGTCGTATAAAAATGCCCCGTCCCGGCGGACGAGACCAGCTTGATGATTTCGCGCGGCATAGATCACCTCATGAATGCATATATGAGAATACATTATCATTACGTCCGTTGCAAGTGGATTGCCATGCGCTTGTCTTTTTTTGCTGCGCGGACCGGCATCAAATTAGTGGTGGTGTGTCGCGGGACTAGCCCGTGAACTCCTTCACCGGCGGGACAAGCCCGCCGGGGTCGTGCGCCAGTCTGCCGCGCCCCCTGCCGCCTCGCGCGGCAGGGGCGCACGTTCTCTTCGCCACTCCGTGCGCCGCTCGTCTTCTCGCCCCCT
>CALGMT010000054.1 GCA_937958885.1 uncultured bacterium
GTCTCGCGCAGCGCGAGCCGTCCGCCGCCGGAGGTGTCAGCCGCGCCTTCATAGGTGTACACGAAGCCGCTGCGCTCGCGCCCGCTCTGCGCCCAGGCGGTTGCGCTCCACAGCACGAGGCAGATGGTTAGGAAGAATCGCGTTAGTGTGCGAAATGTAGCACGTAATCGTCCAATGAAAATGGGCAATAATTTAAGAATGTGGATGGCCGCCGGAATCGACCAATCGCGGTTGGTGACTGCGTCGGGCTGATCAGCCCTCACCCCAACCCTCTCCCAACCGCTTGCGCGGTAGAGAGAGGGTGCGGCGGTGGAGGCGGTTGCGGCGCCATTTCGTTTATCTGCATTTCCGCGCTTGGTTCGGGATTGACGACGCAGGAAAAATTGCGCTAGTCTTTCATGTTTGCTCTGGGAAAAGGACCAAGCCGCATGAACATCTCCTATCTCGATCGCGCCAAGGAGCGCGTCAACAATGTGCCGCTGTTGATCAACATGGTCTCGCGCCGCGTGCGCCAACTCATCAGCGGCCAGCGCCCGCTAATCAAGCCGGACAGCCCGAATCAGCCGCCGATGGATATCGCGCTCAAGGAAATCGCCGAAGGGAAGCTCACCGCGGAAATCGCCTTCGTCGCGCCACCCCGCGAAAGCAACACCGACAGCATTATCTCGCTCTAATACTCCGCGCACGCGACGCTCTTTCCGCCGGGCGCGCGCGGGGTTGAGGCAGATCGGCCGGACCCCGTATGAACGCCTCCGCCAAAACAACGCCGGGCGCTAAAATCCTCGCCTCGAACCGCAAGGCCTTTCACGACTACTTTATCGTCGAGACGTTCGAGGCCGGCATCGAATTGCGCGGGACCGAGGTGAAATCCATCCGCGCCGGCGAGGTCAGCCTTCAGGAGGGCTACGCCGCGGTCGAAAACGGGCAGGCCTTCCTTTACGGCGTCCGCGTGCAGCCGTATTCCCACGGGCCGGCCGATCAGGAGCCCGACCGCCCGAAGCGTCTGCTGCTGCACCGCGCCGAGATCGCGCGCCTCATCGGCCTCACCGCGATCAAAGGCCACACCCTGCTGCCGCTGAACTTGCATCTGCGCAACGGACGCGTCAAAGTGGAGCTCGGCCTCGGACGCGGCAAGCAGTTCGAGGATAAACGCGAAACCCTCAAAAAGCGCGAAGCCGACCGCGAAGCCCGCCGCGCAATAGCGCGGCACAAATAGGAGATACTCAAATGAACCGATTCCTGTCCTTTGCCGCCGCCCTGCTGATCGCCTCGGCGCTTCAGGCCTCCGCTGCGGTCAAACCCGTGGACCAATTCAGCGCCGACCAGATCATGGTCGTGCGCGGCCAGACCATGAACGGCCGCATCTATGTGGATCGCGGCAACCTCCGCACCGAGATGCAGCCCCCCGGTATGCCCGAGCCCGCGGTCAGCATCATCAACGGCGCGCAGAAGGTCGTCTGGATCGTCATGCCCGGCAACATGTATATGGAAAAATCGATCGAGACCTCCGACGATATATCGCACGCCGCCTGGACCAGCCCCGATAAACTCGAATCGCTCGGCCGCGAGACGGTTGACGGCATCGCTTGCGAAAAGTTCCGCCTGCGCAATGACCGCCAGGAACTCTTCTATTTCATCGGCGAAAAGGACGGGCTGCCGGTGCGCATGATCAGCGCCGACGGCACGATCCGGATCGACTGGCGCAACGTCAAGACGGGCCCGCAGCCCGCGCACTTGTTCCAACTGCCCGCCGGCGCGACGAAGTTCGCGTTGCCCGGCGGGTTCAAGCTGCCCGGCATGCGGTGACCGCGCCCCGCGGTCGCGCAAAAAGTTCCATGCTCTGTAAAAACTTTTTTTAAAACTTCCATACTCTGTAAAAATTTTGTGCACGCGAAATGGACAGCGCCGCGCATCCGCGCGATGAAGGGCCGGGAGCGAATTGCGGTCCTTACGGCGGCGGATTTCACTACAGCGCGACTAATCGACGAGGCGGGGTTGCCGATGATCCTCGTCGGCGACTCGCTGGGGATGACGGTGCTCGGCTACACAAACACGCTGCCGGTCACGCTGGAGCAAATGCTGCATCATACTGCCGCCGTCCGGCGCGGCGCGCCGAATGCGATGATCATCACCGACCTGCCGTTTCTCTCCTATCAGGCGTCCGTCGCGGATGCGATCACCAGCGCGGGGCGCTGTTTGAAGGAGGCGGGCGCGGACGGCGTGAAGCTCGAAGGCGGTGAGATCCGCGTGCCGCACGTCCGCGCGCTGGTCGAAAACGGCATTCCCGTGCTCGGCCACATCGGACTGCTGCCGCAGAGCGTCCATGCGATGGGCGGCTATCGCGTACAGGGGAAAACGGTCGAGGACATCGAACGCCTGCTGCGCGACGCGCGCGCGCTCGATGAGGCGGGCGTCTTTGCGATCGTGCTGGAGGGGATGCCCGCGGACACCGCGCGCCGCATCACGGAGGCGGTCAGTGTGCCGACGATCGGGATCGGCGCGGGACCGCATTGCGACGGGCAGGTTCTGGTGGTGAATGACATGCTCGGCATGACGGAGCGGCCGCCGAAGTTCGTGAAGCGCTACGCGGACCTCCGCGCCGCGATGCAGCAGGCGTTTACCGCGTATCGCAGCGATGTGGTCGAGGGTCGGTTTCCTGGACCCGAGCACGGATATTGAGGACGCGGCATCCCCGACGCGCCGGGTTCGTGTTAATCGGACCTGTGAATGCGTCGGATTTGATTTGGCGGAGTTTCCCTTGTGCTGGAGTTCCGCCGCTTTGTCGGCGGTAGGGCGAGGTCGATAATCTTCGAAAGATGCCCTCACCCCCACCCTCTCCCACACGGTGGGAGAGGGGGAGGCTGTGGACGCGAGCAAGAGCCGCGAACTCGCCGTGCGGTTGGATCGTGGCCCTCACCCCCACCCTCTCCCACGCGGTGGCGAGGAGGAGGCTGTGGACAAAGGCGGTGAGCGCGGCGATTTCGATCCGGCAGGTCCGGAGGCTCCGCCCTACCTGGATCCGCATTAGGGGCGGCAATCGCTTGATCGGGCGCGCGGGGCGTGGTTGAATCTTCAGTCACCGTCGAGGGGGATACCGATGCGATTTTTTGCGTGGTTGTTGGCGGGGATGCTGTTGCTGGCATCGCCGTTGTTCGCAAACGAGCCGCCGCTTTCGGCGGATGTCCGCATGATTCCGGGCGTCCAGCCGACGCGCTGGCTGCGGTACACGACGCCGACGAATACACGAGTCGAAGTCTCCGGCACTTGGAATCAGTGGACGCGCTCGTTCCCCATGATCCGGACGAACCGCAACCTGTTTGTGATTGATGTCGGAACACTGCCCATTGAGAAGCCGGGGCGCTACGAATTCAAGTTCATCGTCGACGGCCAGTGGGAGCCCGGCGACAACCGCACGCTGGTGATCAACGATGAGCGAATGCTCGAACGCCCGCCGGATGTCGTGCTCGCCGCGCGGCTCGACGGACGCAACGAGGTCACGGTGTATCTCAAGCGCCCGCTCGCGGACGCGCGCGGCATCCGGGCCGCGATCGAACCGCATGTGCCGATCGCCGATCTCCGCGTGAATCCGGGCCGGCCCGACAAGGTCGCGCGCGGCTATCTGATCGCGGGGCCGACGCTGAAATTCCTGTTCGATCAGAAGCTCTATGGCCTCTCGCTCGCGCCGACAAGCCTCGTCACCGTCGCCGGCAACTTCAACTGGTGGAATCCGGACGGCGGGCGCAACGGCGTCTGGCAGCTCCACGATGAGGATGCCGACGGGGTGTGGGAAGTCGCGGTTCCGGTCGAAGGGCTGCCCATCCCGGAATCCGATCCGTTCCCGATGTTCCGCTTCGTGGTGAACGGCGACCAGTGGATGAACGCGCCCGCCGCGGCGCCGAACCGCGTGCGCGACCCGCATGGGAACGTGAATCTGAAACTCGACTTCGACGACCCCGGCGTTTCGACGCTCAAGCTGTTCACCGCCGAGCCGATGAATTTGTCCACGACGTACAACGTGGTGCTCGACGGCCTCGCCCCGCGCCGCGTCCGGCAGGTGGTGTCCACCGGCAAGCTGCTCGATTCGATCGTGACCTCGAAGGCGCTCGGCGCGCACCTCGACAAAGCGCGCGGCATCACGACCTATCGCCTCTTCGCTCCGCGCGCAACGCGGGTGACGTTGAACATCTTCACGACGCCCGAGTACGAGGCGCATCGCCCGACGTACCGGCGGCTGACGCCCGCGGAGCGGTATCCGATGTTCAAGGACGAGGAGGACGGCGTCTGGGAGATCAGTCTGCTCGGTCACGACACGGGCAAATATTATTCGTTCAACGTGGACGGGCCGCAGGGCGACGGCGAGGCGTTCAACGGGCAGGCGTTCGTGAGCGATCCGTATTCGTTCGCGTCCGCGCACTCGATGAACAACTCGATCGTGATCGACCGCGAGGAAACGAACGAATGGTTCGGCGGGTGGACCGCGGCGGACTGGAAGACGCCAAAGTTGGAGGACCTCGTGATCTACGAGGCGCACGTCCGCGATCTTACGATTCATCCGTCCTCCGGCGTGCCGCCGAATTTGCGCGGCACCTACGAGGGCGTGCTCGCGACGCTCGGGACCGGCGCGGGCCTGGATCACATTAAGGCGATGGGCTTCAACGCGATCGAATTTCTGCCGACGTGCGAGTTCGAAAACGGCACGCGCGACTATAGTTGGGGCTACAACACCGTGCATTTTTTTGCGCCGGAGGCGTCCTACGCGCGGAAACCGCTGCGCGGCTCGCAATATTACGAGTTCAAGCGATTTGTGGACGGACTACACCGGGAGGGCTTCGCCGTCCTCAAGGATGTCGTCTACAACCATGTCGGCGGCCCGAACCTGTTCGCGATGATCGACAAGAAGTATTTTTTCCGCCTCACGCCCGACTATCGCTTTATTAACTTCAGCGCGTGCGGGAATGATGTGCGCACCGAGGCGCCGATGATGCGGCGGTTCATTGTGGACAACATTCTCTATTGGATGCGCGAGCACAAGGTGGACGGGTTCCGCTTCGACCTTGCGGAGCTGATTGACATGGAGACGATGCGGCAGATCGAGCGCGAGGCGCGCGCGCTGAACCCGGACGTGATCCTGATCTCCGAGCCGTGGTCCATCCGCGGCCAGAACAAGGAAAAATTGCGCGGCACGACATGGTCCGCGTGGAACAACGATTTCCGCTACGCCGCGAAGGACTTCGCGCGCGGGCGCGCCGACCGCGAGTGGCTGAAAAAGATGCTCGTCGGCTCGACCGAGGTCTGGTCCTCGAACCCTCTGCAAGCTGTGAACTATGTCGAAAGCCACGACGACATGGCGCTGGTGGACGAGTTGAGCCTGCGGCCCGACCGGAACGGAAAATATGTGCAGTCCTACGAGGTCGGCATGAACAAACTCGCAGTGACGCTGGTCTTCACGTCGCTTGGGATCCCAATGATCAACGAGGGCCAGGAGTTTCTGCGCAGCAAATACGGGATCAGCAACACCTACAACAAGGGCGATGCGGTCAACGCGATCCGATGGGACGACCGCGCGCGGCCGCTCGCGGCAGAGGCCATGCGCTACTATCAGGGCCTGATCGCGCTGCGCCGAAGCGAGGAAGGCCGCGCGTTCCGCGTCGCGAAGACCCCGCCCCAGGGTTACTACACGTGGATCACGCCGCCCGAACCGCGCGCGCTCGGCTATATCGTCAATGCCCGCGGCCAGCACCCCGGCAACGCGTTCGCAGTGCTGTTGAATAGCAGCGACAATCCCGTGACGTTCAACGTGCCGCTCCCGCCCGGCCAGTGGCGCGTGATCGGCGATCACCAGACCGTGAACCTCGCCGGAATCGCCGGCCACCCCCCGATGACCGGCGGCCAATCCGTTTCGCTGAAGGTCGGCGGGATCAAGAGCCTGATTCTGATGAATGGGTTCTAGTTCGGGCCGGCACACCCGGCTGGATAATGGTCCCCGTCAATTAAGTTTTTGTATCGCGCGGCGAAAATGATACAATTTTGTCTCTATGTATCATTTTCGTGCAACGCTGGCGCAGATTAATCCAACGGTGGGCGCGCTTTCGGCAAATGCCGGGAAAGTCTTGCGGCGTGCGCATGAGGCGGCGGAGGCGGGGTCGGCGTTGATTGTCTTTCCGGAGCTGGTCCTCTCGGGCTATCCGCCGGAGGACCTGGTTTTGAAGCGGCATTTTCTGGAAGACACGGCGCGCGAAGTGGAGCGGCTGGCCGCCGAGCTGCCGCCGGACCCGATGGTCATCGTCGGCGCGCCGCGGATGCACGGCGGGCGGGCGCGGAACAGCGCGTTTGTTTTTCAGGGCGGCGCGGTCACAGCGGTGCACGACAAGATCTTGCTGCCGAACTACGGGGTGTTTGACGAGCAGCGGGTTTTTGCGCCAGGCACGGATCCGGCTGTCCTTATGCTGGATCTGGGCGGCGGTCGCACCGCGCGAATCGGGCTCCACATTTGCGAGGACTCGTGGGATCCGACGGCGAAGCCCTGCGCCGCGCTGGCGGGCCGCGTCGATCTGGTCGTCAACATTTCCGGATCGCCATATCATCGGGGCAAGCTTGCGCTGCGTGAGCAGGCGCTGCGCGCCGCATCGCGCGCGGTGGGCGCCCCCCTGCTGTACTGCAATCTGGTCGGCGGCCAGGACGAACTTGTGTTTGACGGCGCCAGTCTCCATCTCGACGCCGACGGCGTGCGCGCGCGGGCGCGCCAATTCGAGGAAGAGCTGCTCTCCGTGGACGTAGGCGACGTCGCTTCATCGGCGCGGGCCGCGCCACTCGCCCCCGTACTCGGCGACATGGCGGAGGTATATGCGGCGCTCGTCAGCGGTTTGCGCGATTACGCGAACAAGAACGGATTCGGCGGCGTCGTGTTGGGCCTCAGCGGCGGAATCGACTCCGCCTTGGTCGCGACACTGGCCGTGGATGCGCTGGGCGCGGAGCGTGTGAATGCCATTACCATGCCGACGCGTTATTCGTCCGAAGGCACACGCGCCGACGCGCGGCAGTTGGCGGGCAACCTCGGCATCCGTCTGTTCGAGACGCCCATACAGGGACTCTTTGAATCGGTTCTTTCCGAGCTTGCGCCGCTCTGGTCCGGCCGCGCGCCGGATACGACAGAGGAGAACATCCAGGCCCGCATCCGCGGCATCATTGTGATGGCGCTGTCGAACAAGTTCGGCTGGCTGGTGCTCACCACCGGCAACAAGAGCGAGCTCGCCACGGGCTACTGTACGCTCTACGGCGATATGGCCGGCGGCTTCGCCGTGTTGAAGGATGTGCCCAAGACGATGGTGTTCGAACTGGCCAGGTGGCGTAATGCGCAGGCGCGCGCAGCGGGCAAACCGGAGGACCTAATCCCCGCCTCGATCATCGCGCGACCGCCGTCGGCGGAGCTGCGCGAGAACCAGACGGATCAGGATTCGCTGCCGCCGTACGAGATTCTCGACGGCATCATCGAGCGGTACGTCGAGCGCGACTGGAGCGTCGAGGCGATCGTCGCCGATGGCTACGACAAAGACGTCGTGAAGCGAGTGATTCGGCTGATCGATTTGAACGAATACAAACGCCGCCAGGGCGCGCCGGGCGTAAAGATCACGCCGAAGGCGTTCGGCCGCGACCGCCGCCTGCCGATCACCAATCTCTATCGTGAGCGCACCGAATGACGCCCTTTTTCGGTTTTCCGTATTCCGTCTTCCGTAATTCCGCATTTTTCAGGAGAACGCCATGAGCGACCGTGAACAAACCGCCGTATTGCCCGACGTGGGTTCGGAGCGCGAGCTGCAACTGCTCTATCACATCAGTTGCTTGCTCGACACAAGCCTCGACCTGCGCGAGATCGTGAGCCCGGTGCTCGAGGCGCTGGCCGAGTATATGGACATGAACTACGGCACGCTCACGCTGCTGAACCGGAAGACCGGCGACATCCTGATCGAGGCCGCGCACGGGCTATCCCCGCAACAGGCGCGCCGCGGGCGCTACAAGCTCGGCGAGGGCGTCACCGGACAGGTGATCCTGACCGGCGAGCCGGCGATCATCCCGCGCAAGAGCGAGTCGCCGATGCTGCTCGACAAGACCAAGCGCGGCAAAAGCGCGGACACGTCCTTCCTCTGCGTGCCGATCAAGATCGGCCAGGAGGTCGCGGGCGCGCTCAGCGTCGATTGCCCCCACAAGCCGGAGGCGGAACTAAAGGAGGACGCGCGGCTCCTAAGCATCATTTGCTCGCTGATCGCGCAGGCGGTGAAATTGCGGCGCACCGCGCAAGAGGAGCGCGACAAGCTGGCGGAGGAGAACGAGCGGCTCAAGCAGGAACTCAAGGAGCGGTTTCGTCCGTCGAACATCATCGGCAACTCGCACGAGATGCAGCGGGTGTATGACCAGATCGCGCAGGTCTCGAAGAGCAACGCGACCGCGCTGATCCTCGGCGAAACGGGAACCGGCAAGGAGTTGGTCGCGCACGCGATTCATTACAACAGCGAACGCGCGGACAAACCCTTCGTGAAAGCGCACGTCGCGGCGCTCCCGGAGAATTTGATCGAGAGCGAGCTGTTCGGCCACGTGAAAGGCGCCTTCACCGGCGCGCTCACGGACCGCAAGGGGCGCTTCGAGATGGCCCACGGCGGCACGCTTTTCCTGGACGAGGTCGGCGACATCCCGCCCGCGATTCAGATCAAGTTGCTGCGCGTGCTGCAGGAGCGCGAATTCGAGCGCGTCGGCGACACCCGCACCATCAAGATCAATGTGCGCCTGATCGCGGCTACAAACCGCAACCTCGAAGAGATGGTGGCGCAAGGCAAGTTCCGGGAGGATCTGTTTTATCGGCTGAATGTGTTCCCCATCTACGTGCCGCCGCTGCGCAAACGAAAGGCGGACATCGTCCTGCTCGCCGATCATTTTCTTCAGCACTATGCCAACGAACAGCGGAAGAGCGTGCGCCGCCTCTCAAGCGCGGTGATCGACATGCTGATGAGCTACCACTGGCCCGGCAACGTCCGCGAACTGGAGAACTGCATGGAGCGCGCGGTTCTCGTCGCCGAAGGCGATGTGATCCATCCCTACCACCTGCCGCCCACGTTGCAAACCGCCGAGGCGACGGGCACCGTCATCTCCGGCAGTCTCAAGGAGCGGGTCGACGCCTTCGAGCGCGACCTGATCGTGGACGCCCTGAAATCCACCCGCGGCAACATGGCCGCCGCCGCGCGCCTCCTCCAGACTACCCAGCGCATCTTCGGCTACAAAGTCCACAACTACGGCATCGATCCGAAGAAATATGCGACATAATTGTGTAATATATCATATATTATAACAATTATGTCTTATTAAAAATCCTACAAGACATATTGGTTAATTTCTACTTTAATCACATCATATTCATAATGAACATGTTGCGATTATAGTCGCGCGGTCTGTCTGATTCTTGGCACGGCAATTGCCTTCTCCTAGCTCGACTTGGCGGCGTATAGGGCGTCGTCCGAAAAAAGGCAAACTAGCAAGGAGAACAGAGCATGCGTACATGGAAACTGCTGTTGGCGGCTTCCCTATTCGCTCTGCCGGTGATCGGCTGGACGACGGGGGCGCGCGCCGAAGAGGAAGAAGCAGCGGCTGCGGCAGAGGCTGTGGTCGAGGCTGCGGGTGAAGCGGAGGAAGCGTCCGTCTCGGGTGAGATGTTCGCGGTGAACAACACGTGGATGATGGTTTCGACCTTCCTCGTGTTCATCATGCACCTCGGCTTCGCGACGGTGGAGTCGGGATTGAGCCGCGCCAAGAACACGGTGAATATCCTGTTCAAGAACACCCTGATCCCCGCGATCGGACTGCTGACCTATGCGCTGGTCGGCTTCAACCTGATGTATCCGGGCGATGCGTGGAGCATCGGGAAATTCTTCGGGTTTGCCGGCTTCGGCATCGCGACGGACGCGGAGGGTATCACGGCCGCCTATAGCGAGGGCTACACCTACTGGACGGACTTCTTGTTCCAGGGCATGTTCGCGGCCACGGCGGCCACGATCGTTTCGGGCGCGGTCTGCGAGCGCATCAAGGTCGGCAGCTTCCTGCTGTTCTCGACGATCTACGTCGGCCTTGCGTATCCGATCGCCGGATCTTGGAAGTGGGGCGGGGGCTGGCTCGATGCAATGGGCTTTTATGACTTCGCGGGCTCGACGCTGGTACATTCGGTCGGCGGCTGGGGCGCGCTCGTGGGCGCGATTATGCTGGGCCCGCGCCTGGGCAAATATGTGAACGGCGGCATCAAGCCCATCATGGGCCACAACATGCCGCTCGTCACGATCGGGGTGTTCCTGCTGTGGCTCGGCTGGTTTGGGTTTAATGGCGGATCCGTGCTGTCGGCCGATCCCGGCGCGGTGTCCTTCGTGCTGGTGACGACGTCGCTCGCGGCGTCCGCAGGCGCGGTCGGCGCCATGCTGACTTCCTGGGTCGTGCAGAAGAAGCCTGACTTGACGATGGTGTTGAACGGGATTCTCGCGGGGCTCGTGGGAATTACCGCGGGTGCGGACGTGGTCTCGGTCAGCGCCTCCGTCATCATCGGCCTCGTGGCGGGTGTGATTGTTGTTCTGTCGGTGTTGACGATGGATCGGATCAAGATTGACGATCCGGTGGGTGCGATTTCAGTCCACCTGGTCTGCGGCATCTGGGGCACGTTGGCTGTCGGCATCTGGGGCGCGGAGAAGAGTTTCATTACCCAGCTTATTGGAGTGGTGGCATACGGGGTGTTCTGCGTGATTGCCGCGGCCATTCTGTTCGGCATTCTGAAAGCCACGATTGGGCTGCGCGTCTCACGAGAAGAGGAAATTCTCGGGCTGGACGTCGGCGAACACGGGATGGAGGCCTATCCGGACTTCCAGGGCTTCCTCGCCAAGTAATCTGAAGCAGAAGGAGAAACACGAACATGAAACTTGTGACAGCCATCATTCAGCCCGACAAGCTGCCGGATGTGAAGGCAGCGCTGTTCGCCGCGGAAATCCACAAGATGACGGTCGAAAACGTCATCGGCTGCGGCCAGCAGATGGGCTATCAGGAGACCTACCGCGGCGCAGTTTCGGAGGTCAACCTGCTCAAGAAGGTCCGCATCGACATCGCGGTGAACGAGGAATTCGTCCAGCCCACGATCGACGCGATCATCAAGGGTGCCCGCACGGGCAAAATCGGCGATGGGAAGATCTTTATCTCCGAGCTGACGGATTGCATCCGCATCCGCACCGGCGAACGGGGCAAGGAGGCCATCGGCTGAAAAGGCGGGAAACCCGGTCGGTCGTCGCGCGCGATGGCCGATCGGGTTTTCTTGCAATTTG
>CALGMT010000055.1 GCA_937958885.1 uncultured bacterium
AAAGATCTGCCGGCTAGTCGACGGCCGCATTCACCGGCGGGGCAAGCCCGCCGGGGTCTTGAATAACGCGCCCGTGGTGGGTTGTCACGCCCCCGTCCGGCTTGCCCGGACGGAGCGAAAGTTCTGTCCGCTATCCCGACGGCCGCATTCAAATGTCGAATGTCGAGATGTGACCCCAATCGGGCCGGGTGTTCGGCGGAATAGGCGGTGCGGAGGGGAGATTGACGGTGTGCGGGTAGTCGGCGGACTCATTCACCGGCGGGGCAAGCCCGCCGGGGTCTTGAATAACGCGCCCGTGGTGGGTTGTCACGCCCCCGTCCGGCTTGCCCGGACGGAGCGAAAGATCTGCCAGCTAGCCAGCGGCCGCATTCACCAGCGTGGCGAGCCCGCCGGGGTCTTGGGCAACGCGCGCCCGCCGGGGTCTATGCCAGCGCATCTAAACCGAGAGTGAATCGCGCTCGACACGGGTGGCGAATCGCCTGAAGCTTAACCGCAATATGCCGACAGATCAAAAATCCGCGCCCTCGCGGGGGCTCTGGGTGTTGGTGGGCTGCACGCTTGTGATCGGGTTTTTGTTGACCGCTTGGGCATCGCTGGCGAGCGGGGATCGCGAGGCGCGCCGCATCGAATCCGAATTCCATTTCGAGGCGCAAACCCTCGCGCGCGCGGTCGATCGGGAGATGGGCCTGTTTGCGAGTGTGCTCGCCTCGCTCGGCGAGTTGCATACGCTTTCCGACGCGGTCAGCGAGGAGGCCTTCGCCGAATTTGTCGGAAAGGGCCTGCTCCACCAGAAATCAATCCTCGGGCCGTTCGGCTTCGCGCAACGGATTCCATTCGACGTGCGCGCGGCAATCGAGTTCGCGGGCGAGGCGGGGACGGGGCGTTTCCGGATTGTGGATTGGACGCCGCAGGGATTGATGCCGGCCGACGAGCGCGACGAGTATTATCCCCTGACCTACCAGTCGCCGGAGAACGGGCTGGGCTTGCCGCTCGGCGTTGATCTCGGCGCGTTGCCGGGCCAGCGCGAGGCCATCGAGCGGATGCGCGCGGGCGGCGGCCCGTCGTTGGGGGCGCCGATCCAGGCGCCGGACCCGTCCGCGCCATCCGGTTTCCTTATCCTTGCGCCGATTTCGGCGGGCGGCGAGTTTCGCGGCTTCACAGTGGCGCGTCTCTGGCCTCAGCTATTGCTTGAACGCGCGCTGCGCCAGGCCCGGTTGCAACAAGTGCAGGTGACGTTCTACGATCCGGCGTACGGCGTGCCGCCCGCCGCCGACACCGCCCTGTATGTCGCCGAATTTTCCGTGGCGCTCGCCGATCAGGAGTGGGTGCTGCGGTGCGAGGCGGGGGAGGAGTATCGCGCGGTCCGGGGCGCGGGCGTTGCGCGGTGGATCATGGCGGGCGGGGTGGCCGGCACGCTGTTGCTCGCGGCGACGCTCGGCCAGCTCGCGGGCCGCGCCCGCGCGATTGAGCGCACCGTGCGCGAGCGGACGGAGGAGCTGCGCGAAGCCAACCGGCAGTTGGCGGAGGAGATGGACGAGCGCGCGCGTCTGGAGGAGGCCATGCACACCGCGGCGCTCCGCGAGCAACAGCGCATCGGCCAGGATTTGCACGATTCGCTCGGCCAGAAGTTGACCGGCGCGGTCTTCCTCGCGCGCGCGCTCGCTTCCGCCCCGGAGTCCGCGCGCGCCGAGTCGCTCGAAAAATTGATCGACTTGCTGAAAGATGCGATCGCGCAGGTGCGGCGCACCGCGCGCGGCCTCGCGCCGCTCGAGGTCGGCGAGGATGGCCTTGCTCCCGGCCTACGCCGTCTCGCGGAGGAAACGTGCGACGTGTTCAACATCGCGTGTTCGTTCAAAGAGACCGGGGCGCCGCCGGCGCTGGCGCCGGAGGCCGCCGCGCATGTCTATCACATCGCGCAGGAGGCCGTGACCAACGCCGTGCGGCACGGCAAGGCGACGGAGATCCGGATCACGCTTTCGCCCGACGCGCTGCGCGTGGAGGATAACGGGCTCGGTTTCGACGCCGGCGCGACTGCGAGGGGCGCGGGGTTGCGCATCATGCGGCATCGCGCCGCGCGCGCGGGCGCGGCGTTCGAGATCCGTTCGGCGCCCGGCCGCACGGAGGTCGCTGTTTTGTTTCGATCGGCGTGATGCGAGCGCGGCGAGGCTGTTTTATCGCCGGGGGAGTCGCTTGAGGTCGTCATCGCGGCCGCAGAGGATCAGGGCGTCGCGGGGGGCGATGATGTAGTCGCTGCGGGGGATGCGCGGGACGAGGCGTGCCTGCGTATCGTCGGAAGCGCGCTCTTTGATCAAGACCACGTTCACGCCGAAGCGCTCGGGCAATGCGGCGTCGCGGAGGGTTTTCTTCCAGAACGACGGAGGCGGGCGCCATTCGAGGATCGAAAAGCCCTCGACGAGAGGCACCGGTTCGCCTGCGGTCAGGTCCTGCACCTGCTGGGCGAGCACGTCGGCCGTGTCGCGTTTGATGATTTCCTGATTGTACACGGCGACAACATCGCGGTGCCGCAGCGCGCCGACGAGGCGGCGCGTGTCGGGCGCGTCCACGACCGGCAGCTCAGACAGGCCCGTTGCGCCGAATTGGGACATGGCGCTGCGAATATCGTCTTCCGGAGTGCACACCGGCATCTGTTCGCGGGCGAGGTCAAGCGCGAGCACCCCGTGACGGAGCGCATCGCGCTTGAGCATGACCTGTTTCAGATCGGCGAGGTGGATGGCGCCGACAAAACGGCCGTCCGGTTGCGTGACGTACACGCAATCGTGCGCGCCGGTCAGCAGTTGTTCGAGGACGCGGGCGGCGGGCGTCTCCGGCGCGACGCGCGGCGGATCGGCGCGCATGGCGTCGCGGACGGGCCTCCGCTGGAACACGTCGAGCGAGCGCCCGCGAAACAGGTCCACGCCTTGCCGGATCAGCCGCCAGGTGTAGATGGATTCGCGATGCAGGCGGCTGGAGATCAGCGTGCTCAAGATGCAGACGGTCATCAGCGGGAGAATGATGGTGTAGGTGCCGGTTAGCTCGAAGATCATGATCATTGCGGTGATCGGCGCGTGCATAGCGCCGGCGACCAGCCCGCCCATGCCGACGAGCGCATAGCTGCCGGGCGATCCGTTCGGCACGCCGGGCAGCCAGTGCGTGAAGTGCCCGACCAGCCCGCCCGCCATCGCGCCGATGAAGAGGGATGGAGCGAAGACGCCGCCGGATCCGCCGGAACACAGCGTGAATGACGTCGCCGCCATTTTCAACGCGAGCAACAGGGCCAGCAGATACCACGGCAGCGCATCGACCAATGCCGCGTTGACCGTGCCGTAGCCGTCGCCATAGATCGTCGGCAGCCACACGCCGATCCCGGCAGTGAGCAGGCCGCCGACCGCGGGTTTCCAGAGGCCGGGGAGGCGACGCCAGCCGTCGAATTCGTTTTCCATCCGGATCATCAGCCGTTTGAACCAAACGGATATGAACCCGCAAAACACGCCGAGCGCGGCGTACATCAGCAACTCGTTGCCGCCGGCCAGCTCGTACGCAGGCGCATGAAAGACCGGTTCGTTGCCCCACGCGCCGCGCGCGACGACCGTCGCGACGACAGCGGCAATCACGATGGGGCTGAACTGCAAAATGCCGAACTCGCCGAGGATCACTTCGACGGCGAATATCGTGCCTGCGATCGGCGCGTTGAAGGTCGCCGCGATGCCCGCCGCAGCGCCGCAGCCTGCCAGAATGCGCAACTGCCGCGGCGGCATGCGGAGCGCCTGGCCGACGGAAGATGCGATGGCCGCGCCGATTTGGATGATCGGACCCTCGCGCCCCGCGGAACCGCCGGAGGAAATGGTCAACGCGGAGGCGACGGACTTCACGATCACCAGGCGTTTGCGCATCAATCCGTTTCGCTCCGCGACCGCGCGGATCACCTCCGGCACGCCGTGTCCGCCGGCCTCCGGCGCGAAAAAGCGCACGATCGGACCCACCGCAAGCCCGCCGAGAATGGGCATGAGGGCGAGGCGCCATTCGGGCTGGCTCCACAGCGCGGCCGCCGCATCCATCGGCGCGCCCCAGAACAGGAGTTGAAACACATGAATCAGTTTGTGCAGCGCGATCGCGCCCACGCCGCACAGCAGCCCGACCACAACCGCGACGGCGAGCATGAAGGCATGTTCGTAATACCGCAAGCGATCGAGCCACTGACCGGCAAGCCGCGCGGCCCAGCGCACCAGTGGAAGCCGGATGCGCCAACTGGCGGATGTCTCGTTCCTAGATGCGCTTCTCATGGCGTAAAAGAACGCAGGCTACCCTCTTTTATGGGCGGAATCCCAATCAAATCGGGACAATGGCGAGACGGCAGCGCGCGGTCGGCGGACGCGGAAAACCGCTTGAAACGCGCGCCGCGTGCATGGCCTACTGCGGGTTTTCGCCTGCGATCCGTCGATGCTGTTCAATAGTTTCCAGTTCATCCTTTTTTTTGTGGCGGTGTTCGGCCTCTACGTTGCGTTGCCGCGCAAGGCGCAGAACCGGTTGCTGCTGGTCTCGAGCTACATCTTTTACGGCTCGTGGGACTGGCGGTTTCTGTTCCTGCTCGCGTTTTCGACGGCGGCGGACTTCATGTTCGGGCGCTGGATCGAGGCGTCCCCTGATACGCGCCGCCGCAAACAGCTCGTCGCCGCGAGCGTCGCGGTCAACCTGACCTGCCTCGGTTTTTTCAAGTACTACAATTTCTTTGTCGAATCGTTCACCGATCTTTGCGCGCTGTTCGGCGTGACGCCGGACCTGCCGACGCTGAAAGTGATCCTGCCGGTCGGCATCTCATTCTACACCTTCCAGTCGCTGAGCTACACGATTGACGTGTACCGGCGCCGGCTGACCGCGACGAAGAGCCTGGAGGACTTCGCCTTGTTTGTGGCGTTCTTCCCCCAGCTCGTCGCCGGCCCCATTGAACGCGCGACGAATCTGCTGACGCAGATTGCGTCCGACCGCCGCGTGAGCCACTACGGTCTGACCCACGGTCTTTACCTCGTGTTGTGGGGCTTCTTCCAAAAAATATTCGTCGCCGACAACCTCGCGATGATCGTGGACCGCATCTTCGCATCCGGCTACGCCCCATCCGGCGGCGAGGTCGTGCTCGGCGGCTACGCGTTCTTCTTCCAAATCTACTGCGATTTCGCCGGCTACTCGAACATCGCCCGCGGCATCGCGCTCTGCATGGGCTTCCGCTTCATGCTGAATTTCAACCTGCCGCTGTTCGCCGTGAGTCCGTCGGATTTCTGGGGCCGCTGGCACTTGAGTTTGTCCACCTGGCTGCGCGACTACCTCTTCACGCCATTGGGCGGGTTTCGCAAGGGGCCGCTGATGGCGTATCGCAATCTGATGATTACGATGGCGATTTGCGGGTTCTGGCACGGCGCGGCGTGGCACTTCATCTTCTGGGGCCTCTACGAGGGGGTGTTGCTCGCGGCGCACCGCACGCTGATTGCGTGGGCGCCGCTCGCGCGATTCGGCGAATGGCTCACCAGGCGGCCCGTCGCCTACGCCCTGTGCGTCCTGTTTCGTTTCCAGCTCACGGCCTTCGGCGCGATTCTCTTTCGCGCGCAGGATATGAAACAGGTGGGCGCGATGGTCCGCGCGCTGGCGGATGGGTGGGGCGAGGCGGAGTGGGGCGCGTGGCTTCGCTATCTCTTTTATGCTGCGCCGCTGATTGCGCTCGAGATCGCCCAATTCCGCGCGCGCGACCAGTATGTCGTGCTCAAATGGCCGCTCGTCGCGCGGGTCGCGGTGTATCTCGCGTTGTTCTATGCGATCGTGATTTTCGGGATGAAAAATGCGCAATCCTTCATCTATTTCCAATTCTGACGCGCGGCGGCGCCTGCGCTATGCGCGGTGGTCGCGGTCCGGCCTGCTCTGGACCGTGATCGCGGTCGCGTGCATCGAGTTCGTTCTCTCGCGCACGCTGCCGGGCCATTATTTCCGCCACGAGGTGGACGAACTCCTGCACGACGTTCGCACCAAAACCTTTTCCGCGCCCAATGTGTCGCTCGGCAACAGCGTGGGCCGCCAGCTCGACCGCGGCATTAACCGGCTCGAACCCGGCTTCCTCACGCCCCTCGCGTCCAACGGCTCGCTCGAAACCACGGGACAGTACCTGTTGTTCCTCCGCTACCTTGACCGCAATCCGATGCCGGAAAATGTGATCCTATGGCTCGACAATCCGTTTGCCGGCAATCTGCATCTCATTTACACCGAAAACTATATCCAGCGCTGTTTCCTGCTGTGGCGCGAAATCGCGTTGATCTGCTGGTGGAAGGGCAGCCCGACCTTCGCCGCGAATATGCTCGCCTACAAGCTCCTCCCTTCCTACCGCTATCGCATGGAAATTCAGGCCGAGTTTCCGGTCCTCGACACCAAGCGCGTGCACCTCGACATCCAGAATACCGCCTTCATGACCACCGGCCTGTTCAAACCGGAGAGCGCGTTCGTGAAGTGGTGGCAGCGCCGGATGCACGGCGACCGCTCCTTGTCCCACGTCGCGTTCGAGCGCCTTCTCCAGCTTTGCCAGGCGAACCAAGTGCGCGTGTATTACATCCCGACCCCGCTACGCGAGGCCGATGCGCAGGCCCGCGGTCCACGGCAGGGCCGCACGCGGCAAATCGAAATGCTCGAAGACTTGCGCGCGCGCTATCCTGTTCTCCGATTCCTGCCCGAGGCGCGCGAGTATCCCGAAGACTGGTTCCCCGACAAGGCGCACTTCGCGCCGCGCCTCGTCCCGCGCGTCTCGCGCGAATACCTCGACCTGCTTAAGGAATGGATGGCCGATGACGCTGGCTGACTATGACAAGCGCCACGCTGCGTTGACGGAGGCCTGGCGCGCGCTTCACCGCGCGACCGACACGCCGGAAAGCTCCGCCGCCGCGCGCGGACTTTACGCCGCTCTGCGTGCGCTCGGCGCCTATGCGCAGCTCGATGCTCCGGCCGACGCCCCGAGCCGCGCCGCGTCCGAAACCGCCGCCTATGCGCTGCTCGACCGCCTGTGCGCGGAGTCGATTCTGGAGGCGGACGATGTCGCCGCCCTGCGCGCGCTCGCGCCCCACATGAAGGAAGTCAGTCGCTTCGGTGCGTACTCCGAGGCGCTCGACCGCGCGGGCGTCAACCTCGTCTCGCGCGGCTTGCCCGCTTTGTGGCGTGTCGTCAATGTGCTGCAGGATGATCTCCGCCGGTCGCGCCCGCGGGCGTTTTATTATCGCCGCGCGCGCCGTTGGGGCGCGGGCGCGCTCGCGGTCTTTGTCGCTTGGATCGCCTGGCAGACCGCCGTCGTCGCGGCCGGCCTGCTGCGCGACGACGGGTGGCGCGTGACGTACTTCCACAGCATCAGCCTCAAGCGACCGCTCGCGGTGCGCGGCGAGCGCGAGTTGAGCCGCGATTATGGCCTGCGCGCGCCTGCGTTTCCGATTCGGCGCGACCGCTGGTCCGCGCGGTGGGAGGGGCGCCTTGTCGTGCCCGAACCCGGCGAATACACCTTTGTCGTGCAAGGGGATGACGGCTATCGCTTTTATCTGAACGGCGAACTGCTGCTCGACCGATGGCGCGATCAGACGTGGCGCGCCAGCATGGGCAAGGTCGCGATTCGGCTGGAGGCCGGCGAGATTCCCGTGATGGTGGAGCACTATGATCACAAAGGCGAGGCCGCCATTCGCGTACGCTGGACCGGCGGCCCCATCCCCCGCGACACCCCCCTCGGCGCTCCTCACATCCGGAAGCCCTAATGGCGGGAGCGCTGGTCGTTTCCGCCCTGCGCTGATGCTATTCGGTTCCGCCGTGAGGTTGCTGAAGAGGCCCATATCCATCCTGTAGCCGTCGCGCGATGCCCGCATATCGCGCCTCCCCCTCTCCCGCTTGGTGGGTGTGGGTTGGGGTGTGGGGGCTGTTGCCCAAGCGGGCCATGGATAAAAAACTCTTTATTCGATCGGAAAACAGCAGTTCGGATCCGGGCCCCCCACGCTGCGCGGACCGGAGATTGAGGGGGGAGTGGATAACGCAGCCGACATGCCGAAGCCCCTCCGCCGGAGAGGCGCCCGAAGGGCGGGGTGGGTCGGACATGGTCGGGGCCACAGCCCCGAGGGCATTGATCAAAACCGCCCGCCGCGCCAACCTGCGCGGCGGGTTCACTCCATCGGTTCCTCGCGCCAGAAAACCGGAATGATGGATTTATCGGCAACCTGCAGAACCGCCCAAATGCCGGCGCGCACGCCCTGCACCTCGCCAATCGAAACGATGCGCACAAACTTCGTGTCGCGCACGGTCAGCCATTTCGCGACCTCCGGCTTCATGCCCGCGATCTCGTTCAGATCCTTGATCCCGTCGTCCAGGGTGCCTTCTTTGCCGTCCACGCCAAGGCGCAGTCGCTTGATGTCTTCGAGAATGATTTCATCCATCTCGCAAATCGCGAGCAGCTCGTCGTCCCCCGCGTCGTTGACGTCGATCTTGCCGTCGCCCCACACAGTGAGCTTATGCGCGATGCCGCGCATCGGCGGGTCGTCCGGATTGGGGGACGGTCCGCCGTACACGATCGCGTCGGTCCACCCTTTGATCAGGCGCAGCTCATCGACCGTCTCCAATGGAGCATTCTTCACCTTGTAGCCGCGCGCCTTGTAAAACGAATCGTCCGACTCCGCCCCATTCATACGATGCAGGTCATCTCCATCGATCCAATCGATCAGCGCATCGATCAGTTCATCATATAACTCGGGTGGAATCTCCGCTTGGTCGAGCAACTCCTCCAGAATACAGCGCGCGCTCTCGTCGGTCGCCGCCTGCATCGCGAGCACGTTGATGTTCCAGCGGCGCGGCTCCGGCAAAATCGACAATTCGAAATGACCCTCGCCAAGTTCTTTGCGTTGACCGGCGAAGCCCATGCCCAAATGCTGGAACCGATGCGCGAGATGCACCAGTTCCTCGTCGTCCTTCGGTCCGATGGTCAACTCGCCCGTCTCGCCGGTATCGACCTGCTTGGTCATCAGCACCTTGGCCCATTCGACGCCGGCCTGCGCGAGATACTGCGCTTTCGTGCGCTTCCGAATGTGGGACGCGATCTCCGCCTCGACCCGCATGTCGAACGCCATCGAGGTCACCAGCAGCGCGAGGATCATCAGCGTCCACAGCGCGACGATGAGGACCGAACCCTCGTTGCGTGCGGCGCCGCCGATCTGTCGCGGAATGCTCATCGGCCGCCCGTGATGGTGGTGCGCTGCCGCTCGGCGCCGCCGGCTTGCTGCCGGCGCTGCTGCTCCTCGCGCTGACGCCGCGCGGCCGCGCGCGCCTCGTCGGGGCTGCCCTCGACCCCCGGACGGCCGGTGGCGACCGGCGTGGTGCTCGTGGTGGCGGGACCGAGCGGAATCTGCACGAGCCGCGCGAGCTTCATCGGCGGGTCGTATTTCGAGAGCGGTTCCATCAATAAGGTAATCTCGACGAGACCGGGAATCTTGTTTGTGTCCTCCCAATCATCGTCCCACCGCTTGTCCTCCGGGTTCCAGATCCGGACATCGAGCCCTTTGATGCGCGTGGACAGCGGCCATGCATCAACCTTATTCTTCTCGATTTCTTCGGCGAGGTGCGGGAATGCGCGCACGGTGAAGGCGTCGACCCCGTCGTCATTCGGCTCGATGCTGACCATGATCCGATGCAGCCCCTGCGCAAGCGGCGAATCGGGCGGAATGAACGCCGTGCCGGAGGTCACCCAACTGATTTGATCCCGCGTCCCGCGGTCGTCGAGCCAAAACCCGTACCGCTCTGGCCGCAGCGGAAAATACGCCGCCGAGCGCAGCGCCGACACGAGCTGATCGATCACGAAATCGCCGTGTCGCACCTGGTCCACGACATCGCCCCCGCGCCGCCACGCCTTCGTCACCGCCGCGAAGGTTTGCCAAATGACGGTGAACGCCACGGCCGCGACGGCGAGCGCGACGAGCAGCTCCACGAGCGTGAAGGCGCTACTCTTTTTTCGGCCAATGCACATACGTCGCCACGGTCTCCGAATTTTCCTTGCCGCGCTCCGACCACGCGATCGTCGTGGTCACCAGCCACAAGCCGTCCTCCTTCTCGCCGACCGCCTGCACCTCGCGCCGCCAGCGATATTGACTGTATTCACCGGTGAACGAGCCCTGGCCCGCCGCGTCCTCGATATCCTCCTCCAGCCAGATGGGCTTTTCCAGTTCCACGCGGCCGAACAGCTCGCGCGTGGTTTCGAGGCTGCGCACCTTGCGCACCACCGCGATGCAGCGCGAGGCGGACGCGATGATCATCACCAGCCCCGTGCCGAGAATGACCACCGCCATCAGCACCTCGATCAGGCTCAATCCGGCCTTGGGGCCGGAACGGAATACGGAAAACGGAAGACGAACTAGGCGCCCGGCGTTCATGGAAAGCTCACGGTGGCATCGCCGCTCAAACCGTCCACGCGCACGCGAGCGCGCTTGCCGGCCTTGTCCTCGAGTTCAAGTTCGAATCCTTCACTCATTCCGTTCGGGAAAAAGTTCACCCAATACATATCGTCCAGCGAGCGGTCTCCCGCGCGCGTGCTGAACGACACGAGTTTGACATCCGCCGGCAGCGGCTTCCTCAATTCGCTGCGAATGGCGGGTGCGGCATCGGCCTCCGCCTCCGTCGCCCCGCGCTCGGCCATGAATCGGTTCCGTCCCGCCATCGCGCGCCGATCGGCGATCGAAACCACCTCGATGGAACCCGCGGCCTTGTCGAAGAGTACCGCCATGTATTGCTGGCGCAAAACGGACATGCTGCGCGTGTACTTGGCGGTCATCACCACGTGCCGCGTCGCCGCGCGCAGTTGCGAGCCTTGGAACGAGCGCGCAAACAACGGCACCGCGATCCCCGCCGCGATCAGCGCGATCGCGACGACCATCAGCAGCTCAATCAGCGTGAAGCCGGCGCGGCGAATGCATCGATCGGAATGCAGAAAACCGGGCGTTCGCTGGTGGAGCTTTCTACATTCCTCATCGCGCATTCCTATCGCGTCTCCGTGCTCCAGTTCGTGATGTCGTCCCCGCTGTCCACGCCGTCGGGGCCGAGCGATTTGAGATCGAACGAACCGGGATTCTGGCTGCCGGGATAGCTGTACACGAAATCGTTGCCCCACGGATCTTTCGGCAGTCCCTTCTCCAAATACGGGCCGCGCCACTGTCCGCCCGCGCCGCCGGGGTTTTGGACCAGACCGGAGAGCGTGGAGGGGAATTGCCCCATGTCCAGCTCGTAGAGGCGCAGCGCGGTGCTGATGTTCTCGATGCCCGCGCGCGCGGCGGATATCTGCGACTGGCGCACGCGCCCGCCCAACCGCGGCACCGCGACGCCGACCAGGATGCCGATGATGACCACCACCAGCAGCACTTCGATCAGGGTGAACCCGCCGCGCGGCGAGCGGCGAAGCAGTTTGCGCATGTTCATGGGGACTCCTTGCATTCGGATAAAATCGTTTTTACAGAGCATGGAAGGCGAAAACAAATTTTTTACAGAGCATGGAACTTTTCAAAAAAGTTTTTACAGACCATGGAACTTTTTGCCGTCGCCTCGCGACGCTATGGAGAAGGACACCCGAACCTTATTTGATGTTCAATCCGCTGGTCAGATCGAAGACCGCCAGCAACATGCTGATTGCGACGAACCCGACGAGCACGGCCATCAACACAATCATAAGCGGTTCGAGGATCGTCGTGAAGACTTTCACGCTGCGGTCGAGGTCGTCGTCGTACCGGCGCGCGATGTGGCCCAGCGCCCCGGGCATGTCGCCGGATTGCTCGCCGACGGCGAGCATGTCGGTCAGCAGCGGAGGGAAAACCTTCCCCGCGGCGAGGGGGCCGGAGATGGTCGAGCCGTCGGTGACCCGCTCGCGCGCCTCGCGGATTTGCTCGGCGATGATCCGGTTGCCCATGCTTTCCTGCACAATGCCGAGCGCCTGAAGGACGGGGACGCCGTTGTGCAGCAGCGCGCCGAGCGTGCGCGCGAACTGGGCGTAGGCGTTTGCCGTGACAATGCGCTTGAATACCGGAATCCGGAGCTGCAACGCATGCCACTTGCGCTCGCCTTCCGGCGATCGGATGTAGCGGCGGACCGCCCAGGCGATCACGCCGATGAAAATCAAGATCAACCAGCCCCAATTCAGCAGCAGGCGGCTGGTCCCTAGCAGGATGCGCGTCGGGAGCGGCAGCGTGCTGCCGAGTTCCTCGAAGATGGTCGAAAAACGCGGCACGACGAACACCATCGTGAACACCATTGTGATCAGGCCGACGGAGAGCACGAAGGCGGGATAGACCAGCGCCATCCCGACCTTCTCTCGCGCAGCCTGTACGCGCTCGTAATGGATGCCGACGCGCTCGAGGGCATCGGCGAGTTTGCCGCTCGCCTCGCCGGTCCGCACCATGTTGATGTACAGCGAGCTGAACGTCTCCGGCCATTGCGCCAGGGCGTCCGACAGGCTCGCGCCGCGAATGATCTCGTCGCGCAGCGCGAGCACGATCTTGTCCTGGCCGCCGCCGGTCTCGCGCTGCGAGAGCGTGTGCAGCGCGTTGCCGAGCGTCATGCCGGAGGCGAGCAGGTCGCTCAATTCGCGGGTGAACATCAGCGTCTCGCGCAGGTTCATCCGCGGCCGCGCGTTGCGGCGAATGACGAGGCGGGGGCGTGCTTTTTTCGGCGTTTTTGCCGTGTTCGCGCGCTTGTTGTCCTTCTCGCCGCCCCTCGGCGGAGCGGCGGGCGCGGGCGTGGCGCCGGTCGACTCTTTAACGGAGATCGGCGTCAAGCCCTGCCGTTCAAGTTGGATCAGGGCCGACCGCTTGTCCGCCGCCTCGATTGTGCCGGAGGCGCGTTCGCCATTCAACGAGCGGGCGGTGTAAGAGAAACGGGGCATCGGAGAGGGGAGTCGAGGTTCGGCGTCACGATTCCGACAGCGCTTCGTCCTCTTCGGAAACGCGCAGCACTTCTTCCAGCGTCGTGACGCCCTTGAGAACTTTGGTCCAGCCGTCCTCGCGCAAGGTGCGCATGCCGCGTCGGATCGCCTCCTGCTTGATCGCGCTGGACGAGGCGCGGCTGACAATTAGCGGCCGAATGGCGTCGTTGACGACGAGAATTTCGTAGATACCGGTCCGCCCGCGGAAGCCGGTGCCGCGGCATTCCTCGCAACCGACGGCCTCCATGATGGTGCCCTCCGCGAGGCGCTCCATCGGGAAATTGATGCTGCGCAGAAATTTTTCGTCGTGATCCCACGGGCGCTTGCACTGGTTGCAGAGGCGGCGCACGAGGCGCTGGGCGACGAGGCCCTCGACGGAGGACGCGATGAGGAACGGCTCGATGCCCATGTCCGTCAGGCGCGTGACCGCGCCGGCGGAGTCGTTCGTGTGCAGCGTGCTGAACACAAGGTGGCCGGTGAGCGCGGCGCGGATCGCGATTTCCGCCGTCTCCTTGTCGCGTATTTCACCGACCATGATGACGTCCGGATCCTGGCGCAGGATGTGGCGAAGACCGACGGCGAAGGTGAGGCCGATCTCGGGTTTGACATGAATTTGGTTCACGCCGGCCATTTCGTATTCGATCGGGTCCTCGATGGTCAGAATCCGCAGATCGACGGAATTGATCGTGTGGAGCCACGCATAAAGCGAGGTCGATTTGCCGGAGCCGGTCGGACCGGTCACCAGCAGGATGCCGTGGGGCTTGTTGATGAGCTTGAGCAGAATCTGCGCGTCGCGATCCTCGAGGCCCAGCTTATCCATGCCGAGCATGCCGCTCGATCGCATCAGCAATCGGAGGCTGACGCTCTCGCCGTACACGGTCGGCATGGTGGACACGCGCACGTCGATTTCCTCGCCGTGGATGCGGAGCGAAATGCGGCCGTCCTGCGGGAGGCGTTTTTCCGCGATGTCCATGTTGCCCATGACCTTGATGCGGGAAATGATCGAGGCTTGGAAGCGCTTGAGCTGCGGCGGCACGGGCGTCTGGTGCAGCACGCCGTCCACCCGGTAGCGGATGCGGAGGTCCATCTCCTGCGGTTCGAGGTGGATGTCCGTTGCGCGATCCTTGTAGGCCTCCCAGATGATCTGGTTGACGAATTTGACGACGGAGGCCTCCTGGTCGAGCTCGCTGAGGTCCTGCTTGGCGATGTCGTCCTCAATGGCGACCTCGATCCGGTTATCGGCCATCATTCGGTCGAGCGTTTCCGCGCCGACGCCGTATAGTTTTTTCGCCGCCTTGTCGATGTCCGCCGCCGTGCTCAGCGCGAGGCGGATGCGGAATCCGGAGGCGAGTCGGAGCGCGTCGATCAGGCCGGGCGCGAACGGATCGTGCGTCGCGACGCGCAGCGCGCCGTTTTCCATCGCGACGGGCATCACGTTGTACTGGAAGACCGCTTTGGTCGGCAGTTTTTCGAGCACGGCCTTATCGATCGCGACATCGCCGGGCCGGAGGTAGGGCAGGTCCATGGCGGCGGCGAGCGCCTTGAGAAACTGATCCTCGCGCGCGTAGCCGAGTTCGACGACGAGTTCGGTGATCGACTTGTCGCTCTGCTGGCGGCGCGCCAACAAGTCCTCGATCTGGGCGGGCTGGAGCAGCCCGGTTTTTTCTAGGAGCGCAGCGAGTTTTGTGGGTGCGGCAACGGACATAAATGTTAGCAAGTGTAAGCTCGCAACCCGAGCCGGTCAAACGCCATCCGTCCGGCAGGGAGGGGCGGGGCCTCGGGACCCGCCGGCCCCGGTGGATGAGAGCGTTGACCGCGTCAGTCCGCCTCCACGACGCGAAAGAACGAATGTTCGCTCGCTAGCGGAATATCCACCTGCGTATTCGTGCTGCCGGCCGGAAGCGCGAAATTCAAATTACTCCACGCGAAATCGAGCAGGTTTTGTTTTGTTTGAACCTGGTAGGTTTTCCCGATTTCCGTTTCAGCGGTCAGGCGCAAATAGCCCGGTCGCTCGAGCGCGGCATGCGCGAGCGGTACCGGCACGGGCCGGGCACCAGCCCGGATCGGATGATTCGGGCGCGATTCATAGGCCCAATCGATCACGGACCAGCCCTCGAAATAGATCCACCCATAGTGCTCGCCGTCATCGGCTGAAAAGCGAACGCCCACATACCCTTCGCCCGCTTCACCGATGGGGCCGTAAGCCCCCGACGTGCCGTCGCGCGGACTGTGCCAGAAGAGGTAGAGATGTATCGGGGCGGCGGCGGACCACGCCGTATTGGAGAATGGAGTTCCGCCGATCCACTCGCCGGACGGAATGCGATCCGCGTAGCTGCCCTGAACGAGTAAAGCATTGGATCCCGACATCCCGACATAAGCCGGTTGAGAACAAAAACTGGTTGGAATATCCATGGTGCAGATCGGAACGCCCATCGCGAGAGAAACGTCGGCGTTGCCATCCTGATTCAAATCGAGATCGACCGGCGGGGTGAACGGCCACGGCAGGGGAATACCCGACGTGTGAGAATACACAATCGTGCTTTGCGCCCGAGATACTCCCGCGGCGAGGGCAAACAATGCGCAGATGAAAAGCGCCCGCATAAAATGAAGAATACCCGTCTGCGCGGGCCTGCGGCAGTTTTTTTGGGGGGGTGGCGTATGTCGACGCGTCCGATCGACGCGTCCGACGGTTGACACTACGGCGCCAGGAGCCTGATACTGCGGCGCATGAGTCTACCGTTGGAAATACATGCGCCCGGCGTGGATGTGGCGAAAGTCATGGCGGAAATCGAGGAAACCGTCGCCCGCAAGGCCGCACAGGGCGCTTATGCGGATGCCCGAATTGCGCGGGCGGAGCGGACCAATCTGCTGAACCTCCGCAACGACGAGGAATTCCTCGCCTTTTACCTGCGCTCACTTCGCGAGGCCGCGTTCGTGGATATCAACGACTTTGAAATTCGCGAGCGCCGCTCGGCCCTTGCGCCGTTGTTGATCGCGCTCAAGAAGACGATCTGGAAGTTGCTCAAGTTCTACACCTATCGGCTGTGGTCCCAGCAGAACACGGTGAACGGCCTGCTCGTCACCGGGGTGGAGAGCCTGGAGGAACAGTACCGCGAGCGCATCGCGCGGCTCGAATCCCGCGTCGCCGCCCTCGAAGAACGCGTTAGGAGCCGCGCCTCTCCATGAGCGCGCCGGGGCGGATTGCGTTTATTGCGCCGCGCTATTCCGAAAAGGGGACCATCGGCGGCGCGGAGACGCTGCTCAAGGCGCTGGCCGAGCGCTGCGCGGCGGCCGGGCGCGAGGTGCATTTTCTGACCACATGCGCAGTCGATCATTTTTCATGGAAGAACGAGCGCCCGCCCGGCGAGAAAACGATCAACGGCGTGCGCGTTCATTTCTTTCCCGTCAATGAAGACCGCGACGTCGCGGCCTTTCTCGGCGTGCAGGCTGCGATCGACAAAGGCGTGCGCGTGAGCCCGGACGAGGAACGCACATGGATCACAAACAGCGTCAACAGCCGCGCGCTGATGGACCATCTCGCCGCGCAGAGCGAGTCCTACGATCGCCTCGTGGCCGGGCCGTACCTGTTCGGCATCACCTGGTCCGCGGCGTCGCGGTACCCGGATAAAACCCTCCTCGTGCCTTGCCTGCACGACGAGGTCTTCGCGTATCTCGGGATCATGAAAAAAATGTTCCAAAGCGTGCGCGGCTTCATGTTCAACACGCATCCGGAGCAGGCGCTCGCGGAGCGGCTCTACGGGATCGATCCCGCAAAGGCGACAGTCGTCGGAATGGGACTCGACCCGTTCGAAGCCGACCCGCACGCGACGGCTGCAACGTTGGGAATCAACGCGCCGTATGTGCTCTACTCCGGCCGGCGCGAGCCGATGAAAGGCACGCCGCTGCTTTGCGAGTACCTGCATGTTTTCCGTGAGCGGACGGGCGTGAACCTCCACGCGGTCTTCACCGGCAGCGGCCAGATTGACGCGCCGGAGGCGTTGCGTCCGTTCATACACGACCTCGGCTTCGTCTCCGAGCGCGAGAAACACGATGCGATGGCCGGCGCGGTTGCGTTCATTCATCCGTCGGTCAACGAAAGCCTCGGCATCGTGCTGCTGGAGGCGTGGCTGGCCGGCACGCCCGGTTTGGTGCACGCGTGCAGCGCGGTGCTGAAAGACCAGGTCCGCCGGTCGAACGGCGGCCTGTGGTTCAAGAACTATCCGCAATTTGAAGTTGCCTTGTCGAAACTGTTGGAAGACGAGCCGCTCCGCCGCGCCCTCGCCGAATCCGGGCGGGCCTACGTCCGCCGCGAATACGACTGGTCCGCCGTCGAGCGCCGCCTGTTCGCCGCCCTCGCCGTCCCCGCAGAAGGGGTCAGTCCTTTATTCTTGACGTCAAGAATAAAGGACTGACCCCTTTTGGGGGTGCCGCCCATGCGTGCGATTCACCAATTCACGGCCGGTTATGCGAACGGCGACGCGATCAGCAACGAGGCGCGTGTACTGCGCGCGATGTTCCGCTCATGGGGAGCGGCGTCGGATATCTTCTGCGAAAAGAAACGCATCCTGCCTGAATTGCGCAAGGATGCGCGCGATCTGGCCGAAGCGGCCGAGGCCATCCGGCCTGGCGATGTCGTCGTGCTCCACCTCTCCATCGGATCGCCGGCCAATGAGATCTTTGCGCGGCTGAAGTGCCGGAAAGTGATTCTCTATCACAACATCACGCCCCCCGAATTCTTCCGCGGCATCCAAGCGGAAATCGAGGCGCACCTGAAAACCGGCATCGAGCAAATCCGCGCACTCGCCGGTGTCGCCGATCTGAATCTTGCCGTCAGCGCATTTAACGCGCGCGAGCTGGCGGCAATGGGCTACCGCGATGTGCGCGTGATGCCGATGCATCTCGATCGAGGCCAGTGGGAGGGGCCGCTCGATCGCCGCGTGCTTGAGGAATTCGATGACGGCAAAACGAACATCCTCTTCGTCGGGCGCGGCGCACCTAACAAGCGGATCGAGGACTTGCTGTTCACGCTTTACTACGTTCAACGCTACACGGATCCCGACGCGCGCCTAATTCATGTCGGCTCCTACGCAGGGCTGGAGCGCTACCATGCGCTGCTGCGGACCAAGGCGGTCGAATTGAAGCTGCGCAACGTCGTGTTCGCGGGTTCGGTCCCGCCGGATGCGCTGCGCGCATACTACAAAGCGGCGACGCTGTTTCTGTGTATGAGCGAACACGAGGGGTTCTGCATACCGTTGATCGAAGCGATGGCGCACCGCGTGCCCGTGGCGGCCTTTGCGGCAGCCGCGGTGCCGGATACAATGGACGGCGCGGGTGTGCTCGTGCGCGAAAAGCGCTTCGACGTGCTGGCCGAGCTGGTGGCGCGCATTGCGGGCGACGCCGCGCTGCGCGAGGCGATCATCGCCGCCCAATCCGCCCGCGTGCAGCGCTATCTCAATCAGGACTTCGAGCAGATGTGGAAGCGCATCTTGCCCGCATGAGGCGATATCCCCTAACCGCGCTGATCGTGTTTGTCTCCGTGCCGCTCCTGCTCGGCTGTCTCCTCGCGCCGTGGGTGCAGCAGGTCTTGCAGGGGTGGGAGGGGCATCCGTGGTTCGGACGGCTGGCCGGCGACCGCTTTGAGCGAGTGGCGACGCGCTGTGTGCAGGTGATCGCGCTGCTGCTGATCGGGCCCTGCCTCAAGTATTCCGGCACGCTGGAGCGCGTCGGGCCGATGCTGCGCTGGACCCGCGCGCGCGGCGGGAGCTTTCTGCGCTGGTTCGCCTTGGGTTTTGCTTCGATGCTCACGGTGTATGCGGCGGGATTCTGGGCGGGCATGTATGAGTTCAGCCCGCACCGCGCAAGCGCTGCGCGGCTTGCGATCAGTCTGACGGATATGCTTATCGGATCCCTGCTGATCGGCCTGCTGGAGGAGTATCTGTTCCGCGGGTTCGTGTTCGGCGCGCTGCGCAAGCGGTTTTCCATTGCAGTCGCCGCGACGGCATCGAGCGCCTTTTTCTCCATGGTTCATTTTCTTCGCCCCAAGCTACCCGCGCAGCCGGAGGCGCTCACGTGGACATCCGGTTTTGAACTGATCCCACACATGTTTGCGCGTTTCCGACCCGCGTATGACTGGGACTTCGCGCTTACACTTTTTTTCATGGGAATGGCGCTCTGCGCGCTCATGGCGCGGCACGGTCAGTTATACGGGATCGCGGGTCTGCACACCGGCTGGGTGTGGGTGCTCCAATCCGGCAAAGAATTCGTCATTCAGAACCCGCGGCGTCACAATTTCTGGTTCGGCTGGGGCGAGAACCCCGCCCAGGGCGCGCTGGTCACGGTCGTGGCCGCGGTGTTCGCCCTGACCGCTTGGATCCTGTTGCTTCGATGCGGGGATTGCCATTCCCGCCCCAAATCGGATACCACATCGCCATGACTGACGCAGCAACGGACGGGCTGAACCCCGAACAATGGATCGACGAGCATGCGGATTTTCTCTACCGCTACGCGCTCACTCGCGTCCGCGATCACAGCCTGGCCGAGGACATGGTGCAGGAGACCTTTCTCGCCGCGATGAAGTCGGCGCCGCGCTTCAAGGAAGGGATGTCCGAGCGGGCGTGGCTGATGGGCATTCTCAAACACAAAGTCGTGGACCACATCCGCAAGGCCGTTCGCGAGACCGTTGTGGACCAGACCGAAGTGCTCGAACTGGAGAAGAGCAAGTTGTTCCAGTGGTCCGGCATCCCGACGATGCGGCCGGAAAAATGGCATGTGAACCCTCGGCGCGCATTCGAACAGAAGGAGTTTTGGGCCGTTTTTCAGGAGTGCCTGATGAAGCTCAAGCCCCGCGAGCATACCGCCTTCACCCTTCGCGAACTGGAAGATGAAGACACCGACACCATTTGTAAGGAGCTGAACATCACCCCGAATCATTTGTGGGTGATGCTTCACCGCGCGCGCAACGCGTTGAAGACCTGCCTTGAATCCAAATGGATCAACCGCACCAGGGCGGCATAACGATGTGGCGTTGTAAACATGTGGCGAACGCGTTGGCCAAGCACCACTATTGGGAGCTGCCATGGGCGCGCCGCATCGGCTTGCGACTACACGTTGCGCTCTGCTTCGTGTGCGGCCGATTTCACCGTCAGGTCATGCTGATGCAAGACGCCGCCAACATCTTCCATAAGCATGAAGAAGAGGATGACCCCGCCCTTCGCATCCCCATGCCCGACGAGTCCAAACGCCGTCTCAAAGAAAAGCTCCGCGCCTCCGAGGAGTAAAAGGGGTCAGTCCTTTATTCTTGACGACAGGGGGGCTTTCTTCTATTCAGCAACGGTATGCCACGTCCATTGCGTATCGAATTCCCTGGAGCGATCTACCACGTTATGAGCCGGGGAGATCGAAAAGAGGCGATCTTCGAGGATGACGAGGATCGAAAGATGTTCCTTCGCACGTTGGAAGAAGCGTGCGGAAAAACCGGTTGGCGTATTCACGCGTTCGTGCTGATGCCAAACCACTACCACCTGGTCCTCGAGACCCCCGAGCCCAATCTCGTAGCGGGCATGCGGTGGCTTCAGGGAACCTACACCACTCGATTCAACCGGCGGCATGGGCTGGTAGGCCATCTTTTCCAAGGCCGTTACAAGGCCATCTCCATCGATCCCGATTCCGGCTCCTATCTTCAAACCGCGTGTCGTTATGTACATCTGAATCCCGTGCGCGCCGGGCTTATTTCTGCGAAAGAGGTCGCGGAATATCCGTGGAGCAGTGCGGCGCTGTATGCGGCGTCGAATCGCCCCGCGTGGATGTGTGTCGAACGCGTCTTGGGTGAACTCGGGCTCGAAGATGATCGCTCTGGACGACGACGGTATCGAGAACACCTCGAAGCTCTAGGCGCGGAGGAGCGCGTAGACAAACAAAAACACGCTGCCGATTATGCGGGCTTGCGCAGAGGGTGGGCATTCGGCGCGTCGGATTTTCGCGAGCGGCTTTTGGAACGTCTCACGCCGGGCAAATCGAAGCGGAGATCTCACAGCGGAGGCGCGGCCGAAGCGCACGACGAAGACGCCGCGCGCCGCCTGATTGCCGCTGAGCTCAAACAGCTGAACATCTCGCTTGACACCTTGCGCAAACTGCGGTGGACCGCTCCGGAAAAACGCCGGGTGGCCCGTGTAGCGCGCGAGCAGACCACGGTAACGAATGCGTGGATTGCGTCTTACTTGGGCGGCGGCTCAGAGGCGAGCGTAAGTCGAGCAGCGTCCCGTCATAAATAAAGGACTGACCCCTTTTCCGGGGAGGGCGGTGGTCTTGGGGGCGGGGTGGGGGACGCGGCTGCTGCCGCTGACGCGCGAGATGCCGAAACCGCTGACGCCAATCCTCCAAGTCCCCAATCTCGATCGCATCTTCGCCATGCTCCGGCAGTGGGGCGTGCGGGATGTGCTGGTGAATCTCCACCACCGCGCCGACCGCATGCTGGACCATGTCCGCGCCCGCGCGCCGGACGGCCTGCGGATCGCGCTGTCGTTCGAACCCGAAATCCTCGGCACCGGCGGCGCGCTGCGGCGCGCGGAATGGTTTTTCGACCGCAAGGAGCCCTTTTGGATACTGAATGGGGACGTTGTGATGCGCCTTGATCCGGCCCCGCTGCTGCGCGCATATCGCCCGCAGCATACCATCGCTGCGGTATGGGTGCATCCTGCGTTGGGTCCGCGCACGGTCGACGTACGTCGCGGTCAGATCGCGTCCTTCGAGAGCAAAACGCCGGGCGCCCCCGGCACGTTTACGTTCTGCGGGGTGCACCTGGTCAATCCACAGCTGCTCGACCGCGAAAAGGCCTACCTCGCCAGAGAACCGCAGTTCGAATCCATTATCGGAGCCTATCGGCGCGCGCAAGCCGACGGGTGGCTGGTGGCAGCCGTCGAAGCGTCCGGCTCGTTCTGGGCCGATATCGGCACGCCGTCGCAATGGCTTGCGTGCACGCGCGCGCTGTGCGGGGGCGGAGACTTTGTCGACGCGCACCCGACGGCGCGCATTCACACGCGCGCCCGCGTGCGCAACGCGATCGTCGGCGCGGGCGCGGTGCTCGGCGCGCACGCACGCGTGGAGAACGCCATCGTTGCGCCGGGTACGCGCGTGGATACCCGCGTGCCGTTTCTCGCGCTGCCCGCTCGCGCCGCGTTCGATCCGCCTGTGCTCGACGCCATTCGCGGATTGGGATGGAACCCGGACCAGGTCACCGCGCTGCCGCTCGGTCCGCGCGGGTCCGCACGAAGCTACACTCGCCTGGCGCTCGGCGGCCAAACGGCCATCCTCGTCCAGTTCGATTCTTCCCGCGTGGAGAACACATACCACGTCGTCCACACGCGTTTTCTTCGGCGCCTCCGCATACCCGTTCCGCGTGTACGAGCGGATCGGCCGCGCATGTGCGCCGCCATCTTCGAGGACCTCGGCGACGAGTCGCTGTTGACGTGGCAGCGCGGACGCCCGCCGGCTGATGTCGAGCGGATGTACCGGCGCGTGCTCGACATCATGGCGCGCTTCCATACCCGCGGCGCGTCCGCCGCGCGCGCCGCGCGCATCCCGCTGATGCCCGCCTTCCGCCCGACGCTCTATGCCTGGGAGCGCAACTACTTCGCCGATGAAATGCTCCGCAAACGGGAGCGAATCCCCGAAGCGCGCGTGGCGGCCATGCTCGTCGAACTGGCCGCCGTCGGCCGCGCGCTGAACCGCGCGCCGCGCGTGCTCGTGCACCGCGATCTGCAATCGAGCAACATTCTTATCGCGCGCGGTCAGCCCTGGCTGATCGACTATCAAGGGATGCGGTTCGGCCCCGCCGTCTACGATCTCGCCTCGCTCTTGTACGACCCCTACGTCGAATTGCCGGACGACCTGCAGCGCGCGCTGCTCGAATATTACGCCGAGCGCAGCCCCGATCCGTCGGGCGTTCGAGCGCTGATTCATTTCGGCGCGATTCAGCGGCTCGCACAGGCGATGGGGGCCTTTGCGAAGCTCGGCGCGAATCCCGACACGCGCGCGTTTGCCGACTACATCCCCGCGGCGCGCCGGATGATGCTCCGCGCGCTCGGCGCGGCGGGCAGATTTCCCGCGTTGCGCGTTTGGTGCGCGCGCATGACGGTGGATTAACGCGCGCATCTCGGCTACCCTGCCCACATGCCGGCACGACCCCAACTTTTCGCCAACAATCGCGCGTGGGCCGCGAAGATGAAGGCCCAGGATCCGCAGTTCTTCATCAAGCTCACCCGGCAGCAGCATCCGCGGTATTTGTGGATCGGCTGCTCCGACAGCCGGGTGCCGGCGAACGAAATCGTCGGGCTGATGCCAGGGGAGTTGTTTGTGCACCGCAACGTCGCGAACGTGGTGGTGCATACGGACCTGAACTGCCTGTCCGTGCTGCAATACGCGATCGACGTGCTGAAGGTGGATCGCATCATTGTCTGCGGACACTACGGGTGCGGCGGCGTTGCAGCGGCGTTGCGCGACGAATCGCTCGGGTTGATCGACAACTGGTTGTTGCACATCCGCGACGTGGCCCGCAAGCACCAGGGACAGTTGGCCGCGCTGCCGTCAGAGGTTGCGCGCGTCGACCGGCTGGTCGAGTTGAACGTGATCGAGCAGGCGGTGAACGTGTGCGACACCACCATCGTGAAAAACGCATGGGCCTCGGGCCGCGACCTTGCGGTGATGGGTTGGGTGTACAGTTTGCACGACGGCTTGCTGCGCGATCTCTCCTTCAGCGTGCACCGGGCGGACGAAGTGGCCGCCGCGTATCGCGCCGCGATTAGCGCCACGCAGGTCAACGGGAGGCATGGTGCATGAACGAAGGCTTCGCTCCATCTTGCCCTCACCCCAACGCTCTCCCTCTTCGCGGGAGAGGGAGAAGCTAACGATGCGCGCGGCGACCGCGTCGAGCTGCGAATCGGCGAGGTTTTGCTTGCGCTGTAGATTCGCCGCTCCGCCGGCGGAAAGTAAATCTTCCTCTCCGGCGGCGGCGCCGGAGCACCAACACTGGAATGGCGATGGAGAATGGCAGGGCGGGACCTCCGGACCCGCCGATTCCTTTTCCATGGAGCGGGAGTCCGGCATGGCGTCTCGACAATTTTCCAGTGCGACGAAATTTCCATAGCATGGAAATCGCAAAAACGTTTTTTACACAGCATGGAAATTTTGGCCGGGAAAGTGCTTGTGCGAGGAATGCGGAGTGCTACTATTGAAGGACTTGTGTATGAAGGCGCGGACGATCCTCATTATGATTACGACGACGGGAGGCTCATGAGGGGCTCGCGGCGCATTCGGTTTGCACCCACCCCTCGTTTTCACGAGGGGTTTTTTGTATGCCGGACCGGCATCGCTGAGCGCGGGTCCGGAGCGCGGACATGGAAACGACTATGAATGAAATCGGCATCGGCTTGCTAGGATTTGGGACGGTGGGCGCGGGGGTCGTGGAAGGCCTCCAACGCCATGCGGATCTGATCGCGGCGCGCGTCGGCGCGCGGCCGGTGTTGCGGTGGATCGCGGACCTCGACCTTGAACGCGACCGCGGGGTTGCGGTGGACCGCGCGCTGTTGACGCGCGATGCGAAGGCGGTGGTCGAGGATCCGGCGGTCGATGTGGTGATCGAGTTGATCGGCGGCGTCGGCATCGCGCGCGAGCTGGTGACGCGCGCGCTGGAGCTCGGCAAGCCGGTGGTGACGGCGAACAAGAAATTGCTTGCGGAGCACGGCGAGTCGCTGTTCGGCCTCGCCGCCGCGCGCGGCGCGGCGCTGGCGTTCGAGGCGAGCGTGGCCGGCGGAATTCCGATCATCAAGGCGCTGCGCGAGGGCCTCGTCGCGAATCACATCGATGCGGTCTACGGCATCCTGAACGGGACGTGCAACTACATCCTGACCCGTATGGAGCGGGAGGGGCTGGCGTTTGACGCGGCGCTGAAGGCGGCGCAGTCCGAGGGGTATGCGGAGGCGGAGCCGAGCCTCGATATCGACGGGTACGACACGGCCCACAAGGCGGCGCTGCTCGCGACGCTCGCCTACGGATGTTCGGTTCCGATGCAGGCGCTGCATGTGGAGGGCATCCGCGGGATTGCGACGGATGAGATCCGCTACGCCGCCGAACTCGGCTATCGCGTGAAGCTGCTCGCGATCATCAAGCACGAGGCGTCCGGAATCAGCGCGCGGGTGCATCCGACCCTTGTGCCCGCCCGCCACATGTTGGGGTCGGTGGACGGGGTGTATAATGCGGTGCTCGTGCGCGGCGATATCGTCGGCGACACGCTGTATTACGGGCGCGGCGCGGGCCGGTTGCCGACCGCGAGCGCGGTGCTGGCGGATGTGGCCGATATCGCGTCGCGCCTTGCGCGCGGCGAGAAAACGACGCCACCCGTATTGCCGCCGGGCGGCGCCCGCGCTCGATTGGTGGAGCTGGCGGAGGTGCGCGCCCGCTACTATTTGCGGTTGTCGTTGCTGGATCGTCCGGGTGTGCTCGCGCGCGTCGCGGCGATTCTCGGCGCGAACGGCATCAGCATCGCCTCGATGATTCAGAAGGAGCAGCGGCAGGGCGGGCATGTGCCGGTGATTGCCCTGACGCACGACGCGGAGGAACGGTCGTTTCGCGCGGCCCTCGCGGAAATCGACACGCTGGACGTAGTCGGCGCGCCGACGGTCGCGCTGCGCATTGAAGATTTCGCATGAAGTCGCTGGTGGTCATGTTGGAGAATGCTGCGGATCGGCCGCGCGCGGAGCTGGACGGGCGCACGCCGTTGGCCGTGGCGCGGTGTCCGGCGGCAGCGCGGCTCGCCTCCGAGGGCATGTCCGGCGTGCTCGGCAAGGCGTACGGCCGCGGACCCAGTTCTCCGGAGGCGCGTTTGGCGGAATTCGGCGGACTGGATGAGGATTCCGTCCGCTTTACTGCGCGCGGACCGCTTGAGGCCGCCTCGATGGACGTCGATCTCGATGGATTCACGCATGCCTACCGAGGAGATTTCGTTACGCTGGACAACGGTGTCCTGCGCGATGGCCGGCTTCAGCGGATGACGCTGCAAGAAACGGCGCAACTGGCCGAGGCGGTGCAGGCGCGTTTCGATCCGACGCGCGTTCGTCTGCATGCGCTGGCGCCGGCTCGGGTGGCGGCGCTGGTGCGCGCGCCGGGCGAGGATCTGGCGCGCGGGAGTGCCCCGTGGCGGATGGAACGGGAGGAGGTCATCGATCTGCCCGCGCGCGGTTCGGAGATCATGGCGGAGATGGTCGAGAAATCGGCGCAGGCGCTGGCGCGCCATCCGATCAACGACGTCCGCGTCGATTTGGGGGAGAATCCGGCGAATGCGATCTGGTTGTGGGGCGGTGGTCCGCTCGCGCGGCTCGCGCCGCCGCCGCTGCGCCTTCACGTGCTGACGCAGAGCGCAATGGCCGCCGGTTTCGCGCGTCTGCTCGGCGCGGGGGTCGAACCGCTGCTCGATCCGTGGACCGCCGCACAACCGTCCGACGTGGTGGACGCCGACGCGATGCGACGCCGGCTGGCGGCATGCGATCGGCTTGTGGTCTATGTGGAGGCGCCGGACGCCTTCCTCCGCGGCCCGGCCGCGGAAAAGGTTCATCTGCTCGAGCGGATCGATGTGCTGCTGCTGCAGCCGCTAATCGATGTCTTTCGCCGGGTCAAGCAGCGTCGGTTCCTCCTGCTGTCCGTCGATGCGGCGGGCGCGGATGAGTTGGACCCGGCCATTCCGCAGCCGGTCGCGCTCTGGGGTTCGCACCTGGAGCCGGACGCGACCGCGCATTGGGATGAAAACGCGTGCCGCGACGGGGCGCTCTCGGGCCTTTCGCGGGAGGCGGTCATGTCGTTACTGATGGGAGATTGAGTATGGCGTTGATTGTTCAAAAATACGGCGGCAGTTCCGTCGCCGATGTCGAGTGCATGCGCCGGGTCGCGAAGCGCATTGTGCAGACGCGCGATGCGGGAAATCAGGTCGTGGTCGTGGTCAGCGCCATGGGCGACACGACGGACGAGCTGATTGAGCTGGCGCGCAAGATCAATCCGGAGCCGGACGAGCGCGAGATGGACGCGCTGATGGCGACCGGCGAGCAGATTTCGTCCGCCGTGCTCACCATGGCGTTGCATGCGCTCGGCGCGGATGCGGTCTCGATGACCGGGCCGCAGGCCGGCATTTACACCGATGATGTCCACACGAAGGCGAAAATCCGCGCGCTCAAGCCGCGGCGTCTGTTGGCGCATCTCAAAAAGGGCCGTATTGTCGTCGTCGCGGGCTTTCAGGGCCTGAATCCGAACGAGGACATCGCGACGCTCGGACGCGGCGGGTCGGACACCACCGCCGTTGCCCTCGCCGCGGCGATCAAGGCGGATCGCTGCCAGATCTTGAAAGACGTTGAGGGCGTGTACACCGCGAACCCGCGCATCGTGCCCGATGCGCGGAAGCTGGACGAAATTGCGTATGATGAAATGCTGGAGCTGGCCAGCATGGGCGCGGAGGTGCTCCAGTCGCGCGCGGTCGAGTTTGCAAAGAACCACGGCGTTACGCTGGAAGTCATGTCGAGTTTTGTCGAAAAACCGGGAACATTGGTACGCGAAGAGGTCAAGAATATGGAAGACATTGTCGTGCGGGGTGTGGCGTCGGACAAAAATCAGGCAAAGGTGACCGTGAAGGGGCTGGCAGACAAGCCGGGCGTCGCGGCCTTGATGTTCACCGAGCTCGCGCGCAAGAACATCAACGTGGACATGATCGTCCAGAACGTCAGCGAAAAGGGCGAGACGGACATCACGTTCACCGTGCCGCGCGGCGATCTGGCCAAGACCCGGCGCGCAGTCGAGGCGATGCAGGCCGATCTCGGCGCGAAATCCATTATTGAGGATGAAGACATCGCAAAGGTCAGTATTGTCGGCGTTGGAATGCGGAGTCATTCGGGCGTCGCGGCCCGCATGTTCGATGCCCTTGCCAAGCATAAGATCAACATCGAGATGATCGCCACGTCGGAAATCAAGATCTCTGTGGTGATCCGAAAGGGCGAGGCCGACAAGGCCGTCCATGCGCTGCACAAGGCATTCGAACTGGGCAAGAAAAAATAGGGCGCCATTCGGCGGAGGTGCATCATGAAAACGCGCGTCGAAATCTACGACACGACCCTGCGCGATGGGGCGCAAGGGGAGGGGATCTCGTTTTCCGGGGTCGGAAAGATTCTCGTCGCGAAGCGGCTTGACGAGTTCGGCGTGGACTACATCGAAGGGGGCTATGCGGCGTCGAATCCCAAGGACATGGAGTTTTTCCACGCGATCAAGAGGGAAAAATTGCAGCATGCAAAGATCGCCGCCTTCGGCAGCACGCGGCGCGCGGGTGTGCGGGCGGAGGACGATGCGGGCTGCCGGGCGCTGATCGAGGCCGATACGCCGGTCTGCACGATATTCGGCAAGAGCTGGCGCCTGCACGTCAAAGAGGTGCTGCGCACGACCGAGGACGAAAACCGCGCGATGATCGCCGACACCGTTCGCTTTTTGAAGGCGCACGGAAAGGAAGTGATCTACGATGCGGAACACTTCTTCGACGGCTACCGCGACAGCGCCGAGCACGCGGTCTCCACGCTGCGCGCCGCGCTGGATGCGGGGGCGGACCGCGTCGTCCTGTGTGACACGAATGGCGGCTCGCTGCCGGAGCAGGTCGCGGACATCGTCCGGGCGGTGCGCAAGGCGCTGCCCGACGCGCGCCTCGGCATTCACACGCATAACGATTCCGAGCTCGGCGTCGCCAACTCGCTCGCGGCGGTCGAGGCGGGCGCCCCGCATGTGCAGGGTACGATCAACGGGTTTGGCGAGCGCGTGGGGAACGCGAACCTCGTGTCGATCATTCCGAATCTGATCCTGAAACTGGGCTATCCGTGCATGACCCCGGCGAGCTTGAAGCAGCTCAAGGCCGTGTCGCAATTCGTCTATGAAATGGCCAACGTGCGGCCGAACACGAAGCAACCGTTTGTCGGCGACAGCGCGTTCGCGCACAAGGCGGGCATGCATGTGGACGGCGTGCGGAAGCTGGCGTCGAGTTTCGAACACATCGATCCGGAATCCGTCGGCAACCAGCGCCGCATCTTGATCTCGGAGCTCTCCGGGGCGAGCAACGTATTTCTCAAGGCGGTCGAGATGGGCCTGGCGCTGGACAAAAACGCGCCGGAGGTGAAGCAGATTCTCCGCGAACTGGAGAAGCTGGAGAAGAAGGGCTATGCATTCGAGGCGGCGGAAGCCTCCTTCAAACTGCTGATCCAAAAAGTCCTCAAGCGGCACAAGCCCTTTTTCGAGCAGCTCGGTTACCGCGTGATCGTTGAGAAGCGCGACAAAAGCGAGCAGAGCCTCGCCGAGGCGACCGTGAAGCTGGCGGTCAACGGCGAGGTCGAATCGACGGTCGGCGAAGGCGACGGCCCGGTGGATGCGCTGAACGAAGCCCTGCGCAAGGCGTTGACCCGTTTTTATCCCTCGATCCGCGACGTTTCACTGGTGGATTACCAGGTGCGCATCCTCGATCCGGAGGAAGGCACCGGCGCGAAGACGAGGGTGTTAATCGAATCGACGGACGGCAAACAGTCGTGGGGCACGGTCGGCGTTTCCGCGAACCTTATTGAGGCGTCTTGGGAAGCCCTCGTGGACAGCGTTGAGTACAAGCTGTTTCTCGAAGAACAATCCTCTGAAACGCGAAAAAGCTGACCGCCCGCTGTTGTGTGCGGGTCCGCGCCGGAGTAGCATCCGCTCATATGGAGGCATACATGAAAAAGAACAAAGACATCATCCGGGCATTGGAAGACGCGTATTGGAAGGAATTGGAAACCGTCCAAAACTATATCGCGAACTCGATCAATCTGGACGGCGTCCGCGCCGAGGAGATCAAGACGGCGTTGGCCGCGGATGTGGCCGCCGAGCTGGGGCATGCGCAGCAGCTCGCGCGCCGGATCAAGGTGCTGGGCGGCCGCGTGCCGGGATCGAAGGAGTTCAAGGCGCGTCAAAAGGGGTTGCAGCCGCCGAGCGATTCGACCGATGTGGTTGCGGTGATACGCGGCGTGATCGAAGCGGAGGAGGACGCGATCGCGGGCTACAACAAGCTGATCAAGCTCTGCGACGAGGTGGATTATGTCACCCAGGACCTGGCGATCACGCTGCTGGCGGACGAGGAAGGCCATCGCGAGCAATTCCACAGCTTTCTCAAGGAATACGCGCGAAAATAGTCGCGCCATATCGCTCTCGGCTGGTGCATCTCGATTACCTGATCGGCCATGACACTGATAATTGAGCCACACATTCACATCTTGTCCCGCACGACGGATGACCTGCAGGCCATGTATGAAAACGGCATCCGCGTGTGCGTAGAGCCGTCTTTTTGGCTCGGATCGCCGCGGCGCTACGCGGGCACGTTCTGGGATTATTTTCAACATATCCTCGAATTCGAAACGGTTCGCGCGCGGCGGTTCGGCATCGACCATTATGCGTGCATCGCCGTGAATCCGAAAGAGGCGGACAACCTGCCGCTCGCGGAGGAGACGCTCGCGGGGATCAACGCGTATTTCGACCATCCGCGCTGCCTTGCGGTCGGCGAAATCGGCTACAACCTCATCACCGCGAATGAGGAGGAAGTGTTCCAGCGCCAGCTTGAGATGGCGAAGGCGCGCAACATGTTGATTCTGATCCACACGCCGCACGACACGCCGACGGTCAGCAAGAAAAAGGGCGTCGAGCGCACCATCGCCGTGTGCCGCGAGCTGAATTACGACTGGGATCGCATCATGATCGACCACAACACGGAGGAGACGATGCAGCTCACGCGCGACTCCGGCGCTTGGGCCGGATTGACGGTCTATCCGTATTCCAAACTCAATCCGGAGCGCTGCATCGACATCCTGAAAAAATGGGGGTTGGAACGCACCTGGGTCAACAGCTCCGCCGATTGGGGCTCGTCCGACCCGTTGAGTCTGGTGAAAGTTGCGGGCCACATGAAGGCAAACGGGTTCGCCGACGCGCAGGTGACGCGCCTGTTGTTCGAAAATCCGTTGGGGTTCTACAAACAGAGCGGGCGCTTCGATCCGGACCTGAACATCCCGTTCATCCATCCGCGGGAATATCAGCGGTGAATCGAACCGGTTCGACGGTTCGATCGCACATGCTCGATTGGCTCCGGCTGCTGCGCGCGCCGAACCTGCTGACCGTGCCGGGCGATCCAGTCGCAGGATATTTTCTCGCCGCGGGGATAGGGGCGCAGCCGGATGTACGTCTCGCGTGGGTGGCGTTCGCAAGCCTGCTCTTCTATGCCGGTGGCCTGGTGATGAACGATCTCGTCGATCGGGAGACGGATCGCGTCGAGCGGCCGCAGCGTCCGCTTGCGTCCGGGCGCGTGTCGGTCTGCGCGGCGCAGGTGATGATGCTGATGTTTCTGCTCGGCGGCGCGCTCAGTTGCGCGGTCGCGGGGCGGCGCGTGCTGATTGTGGCGGTTCTCCTGTTGGGCGCGATGGTCGGCTACAATCTGCTGCGCCGCAGCGGGCCAGTTGCCGTGGCGTTGATGGGCGCGTGCCGCGGACTGAATGTGTTGCTCGGCGCGGCGCTGGCGGGCGCGCTCACGCCGCGGGCGGGCATCGGCGTGGGCGCGGTATTCGCGTTTGTCGCTGCGCTGACCGCGCTGGCGCGGCATGAGATGAGCGCGGTACGGCCCGGATGGCGCGCGTGGATTCCCGCGGGTGTTGTATTGGCGGCGTTTGCCCTGATGTTGAATGCGGGCAGCTTGCCGCCGGAAACGGAGGTTCGGACGGCGGGCGCATTTTTCTTCGCCTTTTCGCTGGCAGGGCTTGCGGGCTGGCGATGGATGGAGGGCGGTCGCGCGATGGCGCCGGTTTCCGTCGGCATGCTGATCGGCGCGTTGCTCCCGCTGCAGGCCGCGCTTTGCCTGGCATCCGGCGCAGGCGCTTGGAGCCTCGCCGCTGCGTTTCTCCTGATGCTGTTGTGGCCGCTCAACCGGCTGCTCGCGCGCTGCTTCGCCCCCAGTTGAGGGCGCGGCCCATTAATCACGGAGCCGTCCGCGGGCATCCACCCATCGCATGATCTCGGCGGCGGGTCGCTGTGCGCGCAGCAGGTTCGCCATGAGTTTCATGTGCCGGTCGATGTGGGTGAAAAAGCGTTTATATCCGGCGCAGAGGTAGTTCAGGCCCGGTTCGCCGTCCGGCGTTTTGATGAAGCGGTGCTTCGGACATTCGCCGTGGCACGCGAAGCGCACCGGGCATTCGCGGCAATACCGCGGCAGGCTGTCCTTCTTGTCCTGTCCGAATTTACGCTGCTGCGCGCTATCGACCATGTCGCCCAGCGAGCGGTTCATCAGGTTGCCGAGCTTGTATTTTGGATAGACATAATGGTCGCACGAGTAGAGGTCGCCGTTGTGCTCGAGCGCGAGCGCGCGCCCGCAGGTCTCGCTGAACACGCAGAGCGCGCCGCCGAGGCCCATCCAGTTGCCGAGCGCGACATCGAAGAGTTGGACGAACACCGTACCGACATCTTTTTTTACCCACTCGTCGAAAATCGCGCACAGGAACTCGCCGTACGTCTCCGCCTCGACACTCCAATGCGTCACCGGCACGTCCGGCGCGTGCTCGCCCGGCTCCGGCGGGACGGCGAGATCGAGGGCCAGCGCGCGCGCCGCATCATCGGGCCGCCGCTCGACCAGCGGGATGAACTGGATGAACCCGGATCCGATCTCCTTGAGAAAGGTGTACACCTCCAGCGGCTGCTTGGAGTTCTTGCGATTCACTACCGTCAGTGTATTGAACGCGACCGCGTGCTTCTTGAGCACGCGCAGGCCGCGCATCACGAGGTCGAAGGTCGGCTTTTGCCGTTTGTCCACGCGGTAGGCGTCGTGCAGCGCGCGAGGGCCGTCGATGCTCAAGCCGACGAGGAAATCGTGCTGCCTCAAAAATGCGCCCCACTCGTCGTTCAGTAGAGTTCCGTTGGTCTGGATCGAATTGGAGATTTTCTTTCCGCCGGCGTATTTCGCCTGGAGCTCGACGACGCGCCGGAAGTAGTCCACGCCCAGCATCGTCGGCTCGCCGCCCTGCCAGGCGAATCCGATTTCCGTCGAGGCCTGCTGTTCGATGTACTGGCGGATATAGGTTTCGAGCACATCGTCCGCCATGCGGAATTTTTCCGTGCGGGGGAACAGGTTTTCCTTTTCAAGATAGAAGCAATACTTGCAGTCGAGATTGCAGATCGGCCCCACGGGCTTGGTCATGATGTGGAACGGCATCCGCGCCCGCGCTGTTGGAGGACTCTCCGTCATTCCGACACGTTATGGAATGTCGGAGGCGTGCTCCAAATCAAAATCCGCGCGAGGTTATTTTTGCTTGAGCAGGTGGCGGGTGTATCGCACTATTACATTTCTTTCGGCGGGGGCGTAGCTCAACTGGTTAGAGCGCTGCCCTGTCACGGCAGAGGTTGCGGGTTCGAGCCCCGTCGCTCCCGCCAGTTTCTTCCAACCTTCCGCGCGCTATCGATGGCCCGCCAAAAAATTGAGCTGCCGAACGAGTGGCTGTTCGCCACCGAGCTGCCGATCCGGATCACCGACCTGAACTATGGGCGCCATGTCGGCAACGATATGATGCTCGCCCTGCTGCAGGAGGCGCGGGTGCGCTGGTTGCGTGCGCTCGGGTACGAGTCCGAGTTGCTGGCGGAGCCGGTGGGCCTGATCCTCGTGGACCTCGCGGTGCGGTTCAAAGCCGAACTGTCCTACGGGGATACCGCGCGCATTCGTCTCGCGGTGTCCGAATGGACGCGGCGCGGGTTCGAGCTGGTGTATGCGGTGGCCAAAGCGGCAGATGAATCGGAAGCCGCGCGCGCCACGACTGGGTTCGTGTTCTTCGACTACGCCGCCCGCAAGCTGGCGGATGCTCCGCCGGAATTTCGCGAGCGAGCCGCGCGCGTCGTTCAAGACAAATCAAGCGACGTGTAGCCGTGCGCGGTGAGCGCGGGTTGATTATGCGTGGATGGAATTATTCCCCCTCCATGCGCGGTGCATGCAGGGGGACGACGGCTCCCGCCATGCCTTCGCGGGCTTGCACCTCCTGACAGGGGTGTGTCCGAAGCGTTTTGATAGAACTAGCCGCCGGATTTGCACGCCGCGCGTGTTTTGGTACGTTCGCCCAATATGACGGATGTTCCCAATCCCGGCGCGCGCGGCGCGATGGGCGGCGCGTTCCGGCGGATGGCCCTCTTTCTCGCCGTAGCGGCGGCCGGCGTGTGGGCGAGCCACTTCACGCATATCGGCGAGTATTTCAGCGCGTCCTCCATGCAGGAACTGGCCGACCGCATGGGGCCGCAGGGCGTGGCGCTCATCGTCGGGCTGGGCGTGGTCACACCGCTGATGTTCCTGCCGCGCTGGCCGATCGCCTTTCTCGCGGGTCTGTTGTACGGGATCGGATGGGGCACGTTGCTGGCGACCGCCGCTTCCACGGTCGGTGCATGGCTGCATTTTATGTTGTCGCGCACGCTGCTGGCGCCGGCCTCGGAGCGCATCAAAAAGCGGATGGGGTGGGAACACCTCCAAATTCCGCGCGATAAACAGTTCATGACGCTGTTTATGCTGCGCGCGTTTCCGCTGTCGAGCTTCGTGGCCACCAACGTGCTGGCCGGCGCGCTTAAACTTAGCCGCGGGCGCTTTATTGCCGCGACGTTTTTCGGCATGCTGCCTTCCTCATGGATGTACGCCGCATGGGGAAAACTGATGAAGAAACCCGACCCGCAATTCTACGGTCTCGCCGCGATCTCGCTGGTTCTGATCGTCGCCGGCGCGGTCGCGGCGCAGCGCCGGCTCGCCCCGTGGTTTCGCCCGGCGCGGGAGGGCGGGGCGGAATAAGTTTATTAATCGGGTCCGCTCGCGTACCCTATCACCGACAGGAGTCGATCCCCATGCGTGACCTCGCGTTGCCGTACGTTCTCGCCGCCGCCATGCTGTCCGCCGCCGTTGCCCGCGCCGCGCCGCTCGATGCGACGGCCCCGCGGCAAATCTCGCTCCAAATTTACGACACCGGCCGCACGCTCGCCGCGGAGTTGCGCCAGATCACGTCGACCGGGGGCGAGGTGGACATTCGCATTCGCCGCCTGCCGGTTCGACTCGATCCGACGAGCGTCACCGTTGCGCCCGCCGCAGGCGGCGCGCTGATCGAGGTGCTGGAACAGCGCTTCGAATATGATCTGATGGATCCGCTTCGCCTGCTGCGCCGCTATCTCAACCGTACCGTGACGGTGGGGTATGGCGCCTCCGCGCAGGAGGGACGTCTAGTCGGCTTGCCGGCCTGGCGCGACGCGCCCTTCCCTTCCGACCCGCTCGTGTTGGCCAAGGCGGACGGTACACACGTCTCTTTCTTAACGGCGGCCGAAGCGGGGCGCGTCGCATTTCCCGATGCGGGCGCGCTTGCCGTAACGACGCCGACGCTGTTCTGGCGCGCTCGGCTCGCCGCGGAAGGCCAACAGAATTTTCGGTTGAGCTACCAGTTCGACGGGCTTTCCTGGCGCGCCGTCTATGATGTGATATTGAATCCGGATGCGGGCGTCGCGCGCCTGAACGGGCGGATCGGGTTGGAGAACCGAAGCGGCGGCGCGTTTGACGAGGCCTCGATTGTCCTGATCGAAACCGAACGCGGGCGCGCGGCCGGCTCGACCCCGGACCCGGCCGACGCGCCGCCCCAGCGCTACGCGTACGGATTCTTCCAACCGCGCGAGGAACGCGAAGTGGCCACGCACGCGCCTGTTCAATCGCATGCGCTGGAGCGAAAAGTTAGCCTGGCCGACGGCGAGACCGTCTTTCTCCCGCTCGCCTCGGTCGAGGAACTCCCGGTACGACGCATTTTCGTGTATGACGGCGTGCGGTTCGACCGGTTCCAACGCAACCGGCGCAACGATTGGAATTATGGCACCGAGTCGCACACGACGGTCGACACTCACCTGGAGTTTGACAATACGAAGGCGGCGGGGTTGGGTCTGCCGTTGCCGCCCGGCCGCCTGCGCCTGTATCAACAACGCGCCGACGGCTCGATCGAATGGACAGGCGAGGAGACCCTCGCGCCGGTCCTCGGCGGTGCGAGCGGTCAGATCCGACTCGGCCCCGCGCGCGGCCTGCGCGGCGAACGCGAGCGCACCGGCTACACCGAGGTCCGTCCGATGCACGAGTACGAGGAATCGTTTGAAATACGCCTGTCGAACGATTCCGATCAAGCGGCTGAAATCCGCGTTGTCGAGCACCTCTACCGTTGGCCCGAGTTCGAGATCGTGAAATCGTCCGCCGAATATCAATCGATCGGGCCGCAAACCATCGAGTTCCGGTCTGAGTTGAAGCCCGGCGGACGCCGCTCGATTACCTACACCGTGCGCTATCGCTGGTGAGCGGGAGCGCGATGGGCTTCGGCGCCATAACCCGCTGCATCCTGCTCGCCGGACTGGTCCTGCCGGCCGCGCCCGCGGATGACCTTCGCGCGCCGATCCGCACGCGATTGATGGTGGGCCTCGGATCGTCCGTGATTGTCGAAGAGCACGAAATCGCGTTTCCCTCGCGCGAGACACGGGTCCGCATGCGCGTGCCCGCGGGCGTCGATCCGGCATCGTTCACCATTATCGACCCTGCCGGCCGCGCCCGTGTGGTCGAAACCCGCTGGCCCGCGCCGGCGCCACCGACGACGCCCGCGGATGCCGTCGTGTTCGGCCTCCCCGCGCCCGCCGCGCGCGCCGGCGCGGATCGCGTAGTGGAGGCGCTGATTCGATCGACCGACACCCGCGCGCGCGTGATGGAGGCGATCTACACCACGGATGCGCTCGACTGGCGGGCGCGCTATGAACTCACCGTGCGCGGCGACATCGCGAATCATCTGGAGCCCCTCTCCGCGGACCTGGAAGGGCGCTACTTTATCTCCAATGGACTGGCGCGCACCTTTGCGAACGCGCGCATCCTCGTGCGCGGGCCCGATACCCTCGACACGGCGCGCGAACCCCCGATGGCAGCGCGCGGCTTTCTCGCGCTCGATCCCGACAGTCCGCTCGCCGATCTGTGGCGGCCGCGCCCGCCGCCCGCGCGCACGCCGCAGTTGTACGCGGTTCCCGACACGGTGACGCTTCCCGGCGGGGACGTCACCGCCGTCCGCTTCGCGTCCGCGCGGCGCGTTTCCGCGGAACGCTTCTTTGTATTCGACGGCGAGCAGATCGCGACGCCCGCCGCCGGCGCGCCGCGTCCGCTGCACCAGCACCTGTCGTTGCGCAACGAACGGCGCGTCGGACTCGGCGCGCCCCTGCCGCCCGGATGGGTGACGGTGATCGCCGGTGTCGGGCGCGCCTCCATTCGGCAGTTGGCGCAGTTAAACCACACGCCCGCGGGCGGGTTGATTCGCGTGGATCTCGGGCCCGTGCCGGAGGTGGCCGGCGCGCGCCGCTCGCTCGGGCGGACGCGTGCGAAAACCGGTTTCACGGAGGAGACGATCGAATTGCGGATTGTCAATCTGCTGCCCTCCGCGGTGCGCGTCGAGATTGTCGAGCGTCCGCCGGCGCCGCTCGCATGGGATGTGGTGCGTTGTTCGCGTCCGTACGAAGTGGTTTCGCGCCGCATCCTCATGGAGCTGAATGTGCCGCCGCGCAGCGAAGAGCGCATATCATACACCGTTCGGCTCACCGAGCCGGAGGGTTGAATCAAGGCGCGGTTTTGAGCAACGCGCGCGGATCGGGCATCGCCGCGCGCTCATTCTGCGCGGTGAGCCAGCGGGCCTGGAACTGGTATAACAGCATGAATATCGCGAACAGCACCGCGACAAACGCGACGAACTTGAGGTTCTCCTTGAGCGAACGCTCGCGGCTCGGATAGTCGATCCGAAACTTGCCGAAGTTGACAATCGGCGGCATCGCGCGTGTGCGGTGCGGCTTCATAACGATTCAATATTCTATCGCGTCCCTCCATGTTCGCAACGCGAATTCGCGCGAAAAACTTGGATTCGTTCCCGATCGCACGTACCATCCTCATCCATTTTACGGAAGGACTGTGACATGACCGTTTTAGCACGCTCCGCATCGTTCGCCGGCCCGCGCGGCCCGGTCGTCCTCGCCATCATGGACGGGACCGGCATCGGGAAATACAAGGAAGGCGATTTCGTCGCGTCCGCGTTCAAGCCGAACTGGGACTGGCTCAAGCAAAACGCGCTCTACACGGAGTTAAAAGCGCATGGTACTGCCGTCGGCATGCCGAGCGACGAGGATATGGGAAATTCCGAGGTCGGCCACAACGCGATCGGCGCGGGCCGCGTCTTTTCGCAGGGCGCGAGCCTCGTCGAGCAAGCGATCAGCAGCCGGGCGCTCTTCGAAGGCGAGACGTGGAAGGAACTGATCGACAATGTGCTGAAGCACAACACGCAGCTTCATTTCATCGGACTGCTCTCCGACGGCAATGTGCACAGCCATATTCGCCACCTCGTCGCCATGCTGAAAGAGGCCCGCGCGGCCGGCGTCCGGAAAGCGCGCTGCCACATCCTGCTCGACGGGCGCGACGTCCCGCCGCAGTCGGCGCTGACGTATGTGGACGAGCTTGAGGCTGTGCTCAAGGAATTGTCCGCCGACGGCGCGGATTTCGCGATCGCGTCCGGCGGCGGACGGCAGGTCATCACGATGGACCGCTATGAGGCGGATTGGAACATGGTGAAAAAGGGGTGGGCGATTCACTGGAAGGGCGAAGGCCCGCAGTTCCCCTCCGCGCGGGCCGCGATCGAACATTATCGCGCCGAAAATCCGGCGGTGATCGACCAGGATTTGCCCCCGTTCGTCGTGGCGCGCGACGGCAAGCCCGTCGGCAAGCTGCACGAACACGACAGCGTCATCATGATCAATTTCCGCGGCGATCGCGCGCTGGAGACCTGCCGCGCGTTCGAGGAGGAGCACTTCACGAAATTCGACCGCGGCCCGAAACCGCGCGTGAAATTCGCCGGCATGATGGAATACGACGGCGACACGCACACGCCGAAAAAATATCTCGTTTCGCCGCCCGCGATCGATCGCACGATGGGCGAGTATCTCACGGCGTCGGGCGTCAACATCCTCGCGGTGAGCGAGACGCAGAAATACGGGCATGTGACCTATTTCTTCAACGGCAACCGGTCGGGCAAATTCGACGAGAAACTCGAGGACTATGTCGAGATCAAGTCCGATCGCGTCCCGTTCGAACAGCGGCCGTGGATGAAGGCCGCTGAAATCACGGACGTCGCGCTGGAATCGATCCGCGCAAACAAGCATCGCTTCATCCGCATCAACTATCCCAACGGCGATATGGTCGGGCATACGGGCCACGTGCAGGCTGTACAGATCGCCGTGGAGGCTACAGATTTGTCGGTCGGGCGTCTGATGGAGGCGCTTCGCGAGGCGGGCGGCATTCTGGTGTTGACCGCGGATCACGGCAATGCGGACGAAATGTACGAGCGGAACAAGAAGGGCGAGATCGCGATCGACCCGCGAACCGGGCAGCCGAAAGCGAAAACAAGCCACTCGCTCAATCCTGTTCCGTGCTTCGTGTGGGACCCGTCCGGCGCGGCGAAAGCGCGGCTCTCCGACGCGGCCAGGAAGGGCGGGCTGGGGATTACCAGCCTGGCGGCCACCTGCATCAAACTGCTCGGCTATGAACCGCCTGCGGACTACGATCCGTCGATCATTGACGTGGATTAATCACAAAAAACTAATCTATTTCGTTGCGCATGGGGGTATGGTCCCACTATGAGCGCCATGCGAGGAGTCTTCACGCTGCTTGTCCTGATGAACACTGCGGCAGCGGCCAATCCGCCCAAACTTTCGGGCGTCGCGCGGATGGACCTCGTGGCGCAACCTTCGGTCGGCGCGCTGGCAGGGGGGTGCGGCGACGGCAGGCGGGAGGTGGATCGATTGAATGTCGTGGTGGCCCTCGAGTGATCAACCGCGGCCGCATGCGTGGCGTCAACGTGCTGCTGAACCCGCCAAATAAACGAGTGCTACTCGAACCCGTCCGAATGGACGAATAAGCCGCATATCATGAGGAATCAACTCGCGACGCATTACAGCGGTTTCCCCGAGTCGCTGGCGTTTGAAATCCTCAATGAACCGCACCAGAACGCCTCGACTGAATTCATGAATGGCGTCTATGCCCATCTGCTGCCGCTGTTGCGGCAGACGCATCCGGATCGACCCATCTTCGTGGGGCCCGGACAGTGGAACGGCATCGGCGAACTGCCGAACCTGCGCCTGCCCGCGGACGACTCGAACCTCGTGGTGACGGTCCACAGCTATGCGCCGTTTCTCTACAGGCACCAGGGCACAACGCGGGCCGGCACGCTGCCGTACCCCACGAACGTCGTTTATCCGGGGCCGCCCCACACGGCTTCTTCCGCGTCGTTTGGGAACACCCCTGAATAGCCGTCGCGGCGCGAGATTACGTTTGCTTCTGCGGAATCACGGCCAGCGCGGCCTTGATCGCATCGAGCCGCGTGGGGCAATCCATCACCGGGGCGTCGGGGCCCAGGAGCTGCAGGCGCTCGAGACGGTCGCGCGCTTTGCCCTTCGCGCCCGCGACCAGCACCTTCGCGCCGCCGGCGAGCGCGTCGCGGATAACGTTCTCGATCGACAGGCCGGCCGTCGTGCCGAAGATCGTCACATCGCTCAAGTCGAGGATCAGCGCGCAGGCATCGCGCATGGCCGCCTGCTGGCGCGCGATCGCGTCCGCGACGCCGAAAATCATCGGGCCGCTCATGTGGAACAGCACCACGCGCCCGTGCGCCAGCTCGAACAGCGTCCGCTCCTCGTCGGTCAGCAGCACGCCCGAATCCGATGAGGGATCGATGGTCTTAATCTGCTGCTGTTGCAACTTGGTGAGATTGTCGATCGTGAGGATATTCGCGATGAACATGCCGACGCCGACCGCCACAATCACATCGACCAGCACGGTCAGCAGCAAAACACCATACATCAAATAGGTCGAGGTCATCGACACCCGGTGCGCGCGCCTCAAGAAGCTCCAGTCGAGAATGCTGATGCCGGCCTTCACGGTGATGGCCGCAAGAACCGCGAGCGGCACGTTTCGCAACAAGGGGGCGGCGGCGAGCGCAACCGCGAGCAGGAACAGCGCGCGAAATACACCCGAGCGCGGCGTTTGGGCGCCGGTCTGGATGTTGACGACGGTGCCCATGGTCGCGCCCGCGCCCGGCAAGCCGCCGAAAAGGCCCGACACCATGTTGCCGATTCCCTGTCCGATCAATTCGCGGTTCGAGTCGTGCTGCGTGCGGGTGAGGCTGTCCGCGATTTTCGCGGTGAGCAGCGCGTCCACGCAGCCCAGCAAGCCGAGAATCATGCCGTCCAGCAGGACCAGCATGAACAAATCGGGCGTTAGCACCGGAATTCGAAACGCGGGCAGGCCGGTGGGAATCTCGCCAATGCGGCGAAGCGACGCGTCGCCCATAAGATATGTGGCGGCCAGTGTGCCGATCAGCAGGGCGGTCAACTTGGGCGGAATGAAGCGCCGCCATGAAGCCGGTTGCAGGAAAATCAATGCCAGCGCGCCGGCGGCGAGCAGAAACTCCGGCCAGCGGATATCCTGCGCCAGATCCGGCAGGGTCCGCAGAATGCCGATTGCACCGCCGCCGGGCGCGGCGTGGCCCAGGAAGGCCGGCGCTTGCAGCAGGATCAGCAGCACGCCGATCCCGGACATGAAGCCGGAGACCACGCTGTAGGGCATGAGCGTGATGAAGCGTCCGAGCTTCAGCGCGCCGACCGCGATTTGCGTTGCGCCCGCGATTACCACCGCGGTGAAACCCAGCGCGAGGGCGTGGTCCGGATGGCGTGCGGCGAGGTTGGTCAGCACCGCCGTGAACATCAGCGTCATCGGCCCGGTCGGCTCGGAAATCAGCGTGCGCGACCCGCCGAAGAGCGCGGCAAACAGGCCTACGAGCACCGCGCCGTACAACCCTGCCTGCGCCCCCGCGCCGGACGCCGCGCCGAAGGCGAGCGCCAGCGGCAGCGATACGATGGCCGTGGTGATTCCGCCAAACAGATCGCCCTTCAACCCGTCAGGGGACATTATGAGCCGGATGCGCTCGTTCATTTGCGCGGGATCCTAACCGAACGCGCTCGCTCGCACAATTCCGCGCCCATCCGGCCAAACTTCGTTGATGTCCGCCGGCAGCGCGTCGGAACAGCAACGGAGGAGCGAGGTGGCGGCTTAAACCATTGAACAAATTCATGCCATGCGTAAGGCTGGAACCGGTTGCCCCGAATGCTTGCCGTGATCGCCATTGTTCAAATTCGAGAACTGACGCGGATTTATCAGCAAGGCGACATCAAGGTTGTCGCGCTGGACAGGGTTTCGCTCGATATCGCGCGCGGCGACTTTGTCGCGCTGATGGGGCCCAGCGGTTCGGGCAAAAGCACGCTGCTGCACATCATCGCGGGCATCGATCGCCCCACCGCGGGGTCCTGCAGGGTGGACGGCATTGAAGTGGCGGCGCTGTCGGAAACCGAACTGGCCGGGTGGCGGAACAGCCACATCGGGTTCGTGTTCCAGACGTTCAATTTGATTCCGGTGCTTACGGCGTTCGAAAATGTCGAAATGCCCCTGCTGCTGACGGGGCTGTCCGCCGCCGAGCGACGCGCGCACGTCGAGGCCGCGTTCGAATTGGTCGGGCTCGCCGATCGGATGGACCATCTCCCGCGCCAATTGTCGGGCGGACAGGAACAGCGCGTGGCTATCGCGAGGGCGCTGGTCACCGATCCGACCTTGATCGTCGCCGATGAACCGACGGGTAATCTCGACGCGAAATCCGCGTCGGACGTGTTGGGTCTCCTCGAAGCGTTGAATCGCGATGCGGGCAAAACGATCATCATGGTTACGCACGATCCGAAAGCCGCGGCGCACGCCCGCCGCACGCTGCACCTCGAAAAAGGTGAGCTGCTGAAGGATGAGGAAGTCCGCCGATGAGCCCCGCGGGTTTCGTCCTCCGCAACGCGATGCGGAACAAGCGCCGCCTCACGCTGACTGTTTTGAGCGTGGCCTTGAGTCTGTTTCTGTTCACGATGCTGCAAACCGCGCTTCGCGAAATGAGCGCGCCCGTCGAAACGGAGGATTCCGCGTTGCGCGTCATCACGCGGCACCGCGTCTCGCTCGCCAATGTGCTGCCGGTGCGCTACGAGAACCGCATCCGCCAAGTGCAGGGCGTGGAGGCTGTTTCAAAGTTCACCTGGTTTGGCGGCATCTATCAGGACGAACGCAATTTCTTTCCGCAGTTCGCCGTGGATCCCGACGTGATCTTCCGCATCTTCACCGAAGCCAACGTCGATCCGCTCCAGATGAAAGCCTTCCAAAGCGAGCGCAACGCCGCAGTTGTCGGCATCAAGACCATGGAGCGGTTCGGCTGGAAGCTCGGCGACCGCATCACGTTGAAGGGCACGATCTGGGATTGCAACCCGGAGCTGGTGATTCGCGCGGTCTACCGAGGGGGCATCGATGAAACCAACCTGATGTTCCATCATGATTATTTTGACGAGTTGATGGGACGCCTCGGTCTCGTGGGCACGTTCTGGATCAAGGTGCGCAGTCCGGACGACGTTCAACCGGTGATCGAGGCGATCGATCGCTCGTTCCGAAACACCGAAGCCGAAACGAAGACGGAAACGGAGCGCGCCTTCCAGCTCGGATTCATCTCGATGTTCGGCAATATCCGGATGCTGATCGGATCGATCTCCACCGTCATTGTCTTCACGATGATCCTGGTCACCGCGAGCACCATGAGCATGGCCATCCGCGAGCGGATGCGCGAAATCGCCGTGCTCAAGGCGATGGGATTCAACGGGCTTCATGTCGTTGCGTTGATTCTCGCCGAGTCGTTCGGGCTGGCCCTGACCGGCGGACTGATCGGATGTGTCGGCGCGTGGCTCTTGTTTTCCAACGTGGACATTTACAAGCTCTCGCAAGGCTTCTTCATCAAATTTGAAGTGACGCCGCATATGCTGGCGTCGGGCTTGCTGCTCGCCGGCCTGTTGGGCGTCATCAGTAGCCTGGCCCCGGCCTGGGCCGCGATCCGCATGCCGGTTGTCACCGGGTTGAAGGAACTGGACTGACATGCCCGCGATTCCCTTGGCCTACAATGTGCGCAGCTTGCGCGTGCGGTGGCGAACCACCATCGCCACCGTGCTCGGCATCGCACTGGTTGTGGCGGTGTTCGTGATGGTGATGGCCCTCGCGCGGGGCTTGAAGTCCACCTATATCCAGACCGGCGATCCGATGAACCTGCTCGTGCTGCGGCGCGGCTCCACCGCCGAATCGAGCAGCCAGATCATGCGGGAGGAAATGATGCGCAGGAAGTACATGCCCGGCATTGCGCGCGACGAGCAGGGCCGCCCGTTCTTTTCGCCCGAAATCATCGTGCTGATTTACTTGAATCGCATCGATGCGGAGGTCGGCGGAAACGTGATCGTGCGCGGCATGGGGGAGATGGGGCTGGCCCTGCGGCCGAACGTGACGATTTCGGAGGGGCGCATGTTCGAGCCCGGCCGGCGCGAGTGCATCGTCAGCCGCCGCCTGAGCGATCGCTTCGCCAATTGCCGAGTGGGCGATCGATTCCAAGCCGGCAAGGCGGAGTGGACTGTGGTCGGCATTTTTGAGGCGGGGAAGAGCGCATACGAATCCGAAATCTGGGCCGATGCGGACGAGGTGCGCGCCGCGTTCAGTCGAAACTTTTACGGCTCGATGCTGGTTCGGCCCGAAAGCGAAGCCGCCGCAGATGCGATTGTGCGCCGCATCGAATCCGACCGCACGCTGAGCGCGCGCGTGTTGAGAGAAGTCGATTATTACAAAGATCAGACCAAGACCGCCGGTCCGATCCAGTTCATGGGCGGGTTCCTCGCGACGATCATGAGCATCGGCGCGGCCTTTTCCGCGATGAACACCATGTATGCCGCGGTGGGCGCTCGCACGCGCGAGATCGGCACGCTCCGCGTGCTCGGCTTTCGACGGCGCGCGATTTACGGATCGTTCCTGCTGGAATCGTTGATCCTGGCGGCCGTTGGCGGACTCGTCGGCTGTCTGATCTCCTTGCCGCTCAACGGTGTCGCAACGGGAACCTTTAGTTGGACCAGCTTTTCGGAGGTGGCCTTCGAGTTCCGCATCACGCCCGAGCTGCTCGGGAAGGGCATGCTGTTCGCACTCGCGATGGGCGCGCTGGGCGGATTGCTGCCCGCGCGGATGGCGGCGCAAAAGCCGGTGCTCGCGGCGTTGAAATCGTGAAAAGGTTGAAGCTATGAATACAGAGACATTTCAGAAATTGCGCATTCCTGAGGATAAAAAACGTGCGCGTCCGCGCGGGCCGGCCGCGCTGATCGTGGCAATCGCGTTGTTCTTTATCGGCGGCGCGCTCCTCTATTTGAAGACGCGCGACCCGCAAGCTGCCGCGCATGCTGCGCCCGCCGCCCCGGCGCCCCCGCCGGAGCCTGCAAAACCCGGTGATGCGGTATTGACGGTAAGCGGCTACGTGATCCCCCGCGAGCGCATCGAAATCAGTCCGCGCTTTCAAGGCACCGTCGCGTGGATCGGCGTCAAGAAAGGCGATGTTGTGCAGAAAGGCGACGTGCTCGTTCGATTGGAAGAGGACGAATACCGATCCCGCGTTCAGGAAACCGAGGCGCGCGTGATGCAGGCCGAAGCCGCCCTGGAATTCGCGGTCAGCCAGTTCCGTCGCGCCGAGACGCTGCGCACCCGGGATACCTCGAGCGAGCAGGAACTGGATAGCGCGCGCCAGGCCTTGCGCGCGGCAGAGGCGGAATTGAAGGCCGCGCGCGCCGGCCTCGACCTCGCGCGACTCTATCTGGAGTGGTGCACCATCCGCGCGCCGATCACCGGCGTCATCCTGGAAAAGCTCGTCAATCCGAACGAATTGGTGACGCCCGTCAGCTTCGGCGGATCGCGCGGCCCAAGCACCGCTTTTCTCGCGATGGCGGATCTCAACGATCTGCAGGTCGAGATCGATCTGAATGAGACGGACACGCCCAAGGTGCGCCTCGGCCAGCGCTGCCGCGTAAGTCCGGAAGCGTATCCGGACAAGGTCTATGAGGGCGTCGTTGCCGAAATCGCGCCGGAGGCGAATCGGTCGAAAGGCACGCTGCAAATCAAGGTGCAGATCAAAAATCCGGACCGCTTTCTCACCCCGGAACTCAGCGCAAAGGTCGATTTTCTCCATGCGCCGTGACGGACGGCCTCTCCGGCGAGCGGGCCGGCCTGCGATCAGCGCGTATCCGCCGACCCGAGTCGGGCGAGAACCTGCATCAGGTGCGGCAGCAATTGCTTCTTGCGGCTGACGACACCCTCCATCTGATAGAGCCCGTCTTCCTGCTCGGGATAGTCGATCGCATCCTTGATCCGCGGATCGCCCTCGACGAGCAGCATGCTGAAATGGCGCGTGATGTCGGTGACCATCAGCGCGGCGAAATGGAGGTTCCGATCGACCACCAGCCGCGCGAGCGCGGCTTCCAATCCTTTATGATGATTGGCGAATTGCGCCAGATCGAGTTCCTCGATCTGCGCGACCGCGAAGCGCCAACCGTTCTCGGTGTAGTCCTTGCAGTCCATCGACACCGCTTCCTCGGGGGATTTGAGTTCCAGCACTGAGCCGGCTGCAAATACGCGCTCCGCAAAGTCCGGTACGTTGATATCGCACTGCACCGACAACCAATTGAGAATGCGATGGTCAGACTCGGTGGTCGTCGGCGACTTCAGCAGCAGCGTGTCCGTGATGATGCCTGCGGCCAGACACAATCCGATCGAGCGGGGCGGGGGCGCATTCCGGTGGTACATAAACTTGCCGACGATGGTGCTCGTCGAACCGACGGGCTCGTTGATGACCCGGATCGGTTCCCGCGACGCGAGGCCGCCGCCGAGACGATGATGGTCGATGACTTCTATGATGTCCGCCTGATCCGCGCCGGTGACGGCCTGGCCGTATTCGTTGTGATCGACGAGGATCAACTTCGGGCGCGGCGGATTGACGAGATCCGATTTGGCAAATACGCCGATGAGCCGGTCCTCATCATCCATCACGGGAAACAAATCTTGCGGCAGGGCGGCGACTTCGCGGGCCACCTGTTCGACCCGCGCGTTTGCCGCGATACGCGTGAACTCGGTCTGGACTGCGGGGCGAATGGATTTGGCGCTGCGGATCAGCAGCGTGGTGGTGGCCGTGTCGTGCGGGCTATACAGCACGCTGACTCCTTTTTCGCGCGCGTGTTCAATCAGCTCGTCGGCCATGGTGTAGCCGCCGGTGATGATCAGGGCCCTCACGCCGTACTCGATGGCGGGCATTTGTATTGTGGGACGATCGCCGGTGACGATCAGGCAGCGTTCTGGCGGAAACAAGCGCATCCGCTGCGTGAACCCGCGCGCGCTCATCGCCGCGACCATTACGGTGAGCGGCTCGGTCCTCTCCGATTCCACCTCGATCGCAAATGTGCCGCCGAGCACATCGGCGACGCGCTGGAGACTGGTTTCCACCACCCGCGAGTCCGCGTCGGGCCGGTCTTCGGGCAGGACCAGTTCCATCAAGCGCGCAAAGCTGACCAAGCCGTGCAACCGGCCCTGCGCGTCCAGTACCGGAATCATCCGCACATGGCGCTGTTGCATCAGGCGGTAGACCGCATACAGCGGTTCATCGATGCAAGTCGCGACGATGTCTTGCCGCGCGATCTGGCGCACGGTCGGACGCACGTCCATCAGCAGGCGCGGCGGCGGCAGGCCGGCCTCCTTCAACACGAACTGCGTGCGCGCGTTTATTTCGCCGCAGCACGCCGCCTCGGCCGCCGCGCCGTTATGTTCGCGAAGAAACCATGCATATCCCATCGCGGAACAAATGGCGTCCGTGTCGGGATTTTTATGGCCGATGACGTAGATGGGCGCGCTCATGCATGCAGCATATCAAACGCCGGGCCGGCGCGTCGCAAAAATCGCGCCTCAGAAGAGGGATTGTGCCGGCATGCAGGACCGCTTAGAGTCCCGAAAAAGCTTCATTATCGATACTCGGAGCGATCATGACCTTTGATTCCACTGCCTTTCGCAAGCGGTTCCACTACAGCGGACGCGACCTCGGCCCAACGCGAACGGCGGCGCGCACGCGTTTTCGCGTGTGGGCGCCGACCGCGGACGAGATTCATCTCGTGCTGTACAAACAAGGACTGGGCGGAACGCCCGTCGGGTTGTGGCGGATGCAGAAAAGTGCGCAGGGCACATGGACGCGCGCGATCGAGGGGGATTGGGCGGGCATCTATTACACCTATCGCGTTCGGCGCGGCGCGGAGACGCACGAGGTCGTGGACCCGTATGCGCCGGCTGTCGGCTCGAACGGCCTGCGCGGCATGGTGGTGGATTTCTCGAAAACGAATCCGCCCGGCTGGGCGCGCGATCGCCGGCCCGCATTCCGACATCCGACGGAGGCCGTCATCTACGAATTGCACGTGCGCGACGCGACGATCCATCCGTCCGCAGGCGCGAAACACAAAGGGTTGTTTCTCGGGTTGACCGAGCGCGGATTGCCGAACGGCGCGGGACTGGATCACCTGCGCGAACTGGGTGTCACGCATCTGCATCTGTTGCCCGTCTTCGATTTCGCAAGCGTGGATGAGACCAAGCCCCACAAGCCGCAATACAACTGGGGCTATGACCCGCTGAACTATAATGCGCCGGAGGGGTCCTACTCGACAAACGCCGCGGATGGCGCGGTCCGCATTCGCGAGTTCAAGCGACTCGTCCTCGCGCTGCATCGCGCGGGGATCCGCGTCGTGATGGATGTAGTCTACAACCACACCTATCACGGGGCCGAATCGCATTTCCACAAACTCGTGCCGGGCTACTACCACCGGCAGAACGCCGACGGGGGCTTTTCGAACGGGTCCGGATGCGGCAACGAAATCGCTTCCGATCGATCCATGGTGCGCAAAATGATAGTCGATTCACTGGTCCACTGGGCGCGCGAGTATCACATCGACGGATTTCGGTTCGACCTTATGGGGCTGCACGACCTTGAAACCATGAAGGAAATCCGGCGCGCGCTGGATCGCGTGGACCACTCGATCCTGCTCTACGGCGAAGGCTGGACCGGAGGCGACTCGCCGCTGCCGTGGAACAAGCGCGCCATGAAGACCAACGTGCGCGCGCTTGATCGGATCGCCGCCTTTAGCGACAACATTCGCGATGCGATTAAAGGCCCCGTGATGGAGCACGCGAAGGGCGGCTTCGTTCAGGGCGAGCCTGGCATGGAAGAAGCGATCAAGGCCGGCGTGGTCGCACAGGTGGCGCATCCGCAAGTGGCCTATCCGAAAGGCGACGACTGGCGCGGCCCGTGGGCGGTCGAACCGTGGCGCTGTGTGAGCTACGATTCATGCCACGACAACCACACCCTGTGGGATAAACTCGCGCTGACCGCGAAAGACCAACCGGAGACCGTGCGGCTCCGCATGAACGCGCTCGCGGCGGCGATCGTGTTGACCTCGCAAGGCATCCCCTTTTTGCACGCGGGCGAGGAGTTTGCGCGCACGAAGAAGGGGGTGGAGAACAGCTACAACAAACCCGACTCGATCAATGCGATCGACTGGCGTCGAAAGAAGAAATTCGCCGAGTTGGTCGCGTATTATCGCGGCCTGATCGCCTTGCGGAGGGCGACGCCGGAGTTTCGCTTGTCCAGCGCCGATGCGATTCGCAAGCGATTGACCTTTCTGCCCGGCGCGCCGTCCGGCGTGGTGGCGTTTCTAATCGCGGGTGACCGACGCCATCTGGTCGTCGTGTATAACGCGAACCGCGCGCCCGTGACGGTTCACCTCCCGGAAGCGAACTGGTCGGTCTTGGTGGACGACACCCGCGCGGGGGTCCGACCGTTGCGCCGTTTGGTCGGCGGCCCCCTCCCCGTCCCGCCCATCAGCGCATTCGTTGCGTCTTCATCATCATAATGGGTGGGAAGCATCAGAATCGGAGGCGAATGCCGGTCGGATGCGTCACGAATCAAGTTTGGCGAAAGTTGTGGTGATATTGAGGAAAGCCTACCCCTGAACCCCCTCCAGGGAGGGGTTTCAACAGAATCGTCCTCTCCTTCGGAGGGGCGCCCGAAGGGCGGGGTGGGTGCTTAACTCGTGCCGCTATCCGCACTCCAGATATAAAAGGAAAGAGGCGCGGCATGTGCCGCGCCCCTTGGCGCAACCCGCAATTACCCCAACGGGCCGCCGTTATTTCTTCGCGACTTTGTAGACCTTGAGGCGGCCGATCTTCGGCAGGGGGCCGACGATCGGGGCGACATACGCGATGAAGGCCTTGGTCACGTCGTTGCCGGACGGCGCGATCCACTCGTCCGGCATGTGGCGGGTTTCCTTGGCGACGTTTTTCAGTTCGGTGCGCTCGATCCATGTCATGTACTTCTTGCCCGGCGCGCGCTTGATCGCGGTGGACCCGTTGGCGTATTCGCCGCCGCAGGCGAATTTCACCGCGGCCGCGCCCGCGGCGCGGGCTTCTTTCTGATCGACCGCAGAGGCCACGCCCGCAAAGGAGCGCTGCAGATAGCCGAACGTGTCCGCGCGGACGCGGCTGATTTGAGCCTTCTCCTTGATCTCCTTGGCGAGCAGATCGCCCAGCGCGCCGGAGCCGGAAAGCTGCACGTTGCCGTGACTGTCCACTTCCTTGATGAACTTGCTGGCAATCGCCTCGCCGTTCTCGTCGGCAATGCCCTCGGAAACCGCGACGACGCAGCGGCCGAGTTTCTGATAGACGCCCTGCACGTCAGCGACAAATTTTTCCATCGAGAAGGGACGTTCGGGCAGGTAGATCAGGTGTGGACCGTCGTCCGGGTACTGCCGCGCCAGCGCGGACGCGGCGGTCAGAAAACCGGCGTGGCGGCCCATGATGACGTTGATCTTCACACCGGGCAGCGCGCGATTGTCCAGATTGTCGCCCATGAACGCCTGCGCGACGAATTTTGCCGCGCTGCCGAAGCCGGGCGTGTGGTCGTTTTCGCGCAGATCATTGTCGATCGTCTTGCAGATGTGGAAGCACTTCATCTCGTAGCCGGCGGCGATCGCGGCCTCGTTGATGATATGCGTCGTTTCGGCGCTGTCGTTGCCGCCGATGTAGAAGAAGTAGCGGATATCGTATTTCCGGAGGACCTCGAAGACCTTCTGGCAATCTTCCGGCGTGGGCTTCTTGCGAACCGATCCGAGCGCGGAGGAGGGCGTTTGCGCGACGAGTTCGAGATTCGCCTTCGATTCCTTTCCGAGATCGCACAAGTTCTCTTCGAGAATGCCCTTCAGCCCGTGAAGCGAACCGTAAATCTTTTTGATTTCCTTGTGCTTCTTCGCCTCCAGCACCGCGCCGACGAGGCTCTGGTTGATGACGACGGTGGGGCCGCCGCTCTGGGCGATAATCATGTTCCCGTTCAGCTTTTGCTTTTTCGCAGCCATGATGTTTCTCCGAAGGGGTTTAAATGCGATGCGACTGTAGCGAATCGAGCCTGTCATGCAAGCACGGGAAGTCGCGCGCAACGCGAGCGCCGCGCGCTCAATCCGCTTCGGACGCCCGCTGTTTGGCGCGTTTGCGCTGGGTGGCGTCGAGAATCTTTTTCCGCAGCCGCAGGCTTTTGGGCGTGGCCTCGACGAATTCGTCCTGCGCGATGTATTCGATCGCGTGTTCGAGCGAAAACACCATCGGCGGCTCGAGCATGATGCCTTTGCCCTCGCCCTGGCTGCGCATGTTGGTGAGGTGCTTTTCCTTGGTCGGATTGACCGGGATATCCTCGGCGCGCGGGTTCTCGCCGACGATCATGCCCTCGTAGACCTCGTCGCCGGGCTTGATGAACAGCTTGCCGCGCTCCTGCAGCGTATCCAGCGCGAAGGCGGTGGCGACGCCCCTGTCCATCGAAACGAGCGTGCCGCTCGATCGACTGGCGACCGGACCGCAGTGCGGCGCGTATTCCTTGAACATGTGGCTCATCACCGCGCGCCCGCTGGTGAGGTTCACCATGTCGGTCTCGAAGCCGATCAGCCCGCGTGTCGGAATGACCGCCTCGAGGTTCACGCGGTCGCCGTGGTGGTGCATGTTCGTGATTTGCGCCTTGCGCCCGGCGAGGTTCTGCATGATGTCGCCCAGCTTGTCCTGCGGCGTGTCGATCCAGAGCGTTTCATACGGCTCGAGCTTCTGCCCGCCCTCGCGCTTCATAATCACTTCCGGCCGCGACACGAGCAGCTCGAAGCCCTCGCGCCGCATCTGTTCGACGAGGATCGCGATCTGCAATTCGCCGCGCGCGCTGACCAGAAAAACATTCGGCGCGTCGGTGTCTTGCACCTGCAGCGAAATATTTGTGCGCGTCTCCTTGTAGAGGCGCTCCCGGAGCTGGCGCGACGTGAGGTATTTGCCCTCCCGCCCGGCGAGCGGCCCGTCGTTCACGCAAAACTGCATCTGCAGCGTGGGCGGGTCGATGTCCACGAACGGGATCGGCTCCCGGTCCTCGCGGTCGCACAGTGTTTCGCCGATGTCCGCCTCTTCGAAGCCGGAGATGCCGACGATATTCCCGGCCTCGCCGACGACGGCCTCGCCGGTGCGCATGCCGCTGAACTCGAATACTTTCGTGACTTTCGCGCGCTCTCGCTTGCCGTCCTTGCGGATGCGCACGATGGAATCGCCGGTTTTCACCGATCCCGCGGTGATGCGGCCGATCGCGATGCGGCCGACGAAATCGCTCCAGTCTAGATTGCTGATCAGCATCTGGAATGGCGCGTTGATGTCGCCGGTCGGCGGTGGAATTTTTTCGATAATCGTGTCGAGCAGCGGCGTCATGCCCGCGCGGGGATCTTCGAGGTTCTTGAGCGCGAAGCCGTCGCGGGCGCTGGCGTAGATGAAGGGGCAGTTGAACTGCTCCTCGTTCGCGTGCAAATCGAGCAGCAGCTCCAGCACCTGGTCGTGGACGCGGTGCGGGTCGGCGTGTTCGCGGTCGATTTTGTTGATGACGACGATCGGCTTGAGGCCGTGGTGCAGCGCCTTCTGCAGTACGAAGCGGGTCTGCGCTTGCGGGCCGTCCACGGCGTCCACGAGCAGCAGCACGCCGTCCACCATTTTCATGATGCGCTCGACCTCGCCGCCGAAGTCCGCGTGGCCGGGCGTGTCCACGATGTTGATCGTGTGGTCTTTCCAGTGGATGGAGGCGTTCTTGGCCTTGATGGTGATGCCCTTTTCGCGCTCGAGGTCCATCGAATCCATCGCGCGCTCTTCGACCTCCTCGCGCGCGGAAAACGCGCCGCCTTCGCGCAGCATTTTGTCGACGAGGGTGGTTTTGCCATGGTCGACGTGCGCGATGATGGCGACATTGCGATAGTGGGCGGTGCTCATGAAGGGCGCGGAGTGTAGCTGGGGATCAGAATTTGGCAATGAGGCAATTAATTAAGCGAAGATGCGGCTGCGGAAAAAAGTTCGGCAAACGCACACCGGACCGGCGGCGCGTCGGGACGCCACGCCCTGTCTGGGGCCGCGATGGGGCGCGGCGGGGCGAAAAGTTCCATGCTCTGTAAAAACTTTTTTTAAAAGTTCCATACTCTGTAAAAAATTTGTTTCGCGTCCGCGGGCCGGCATTTTCGACTCGCCATCCTGCGCAAAGGCCGCGCATGCTGGGCGCATGACACACGGAAAACGTATGGCTAGACGGGTCGACGGGCGGAAAGCGAACGAGTTGCGGCCCGTGGTGTTCGATGTGGATATCGCGCCGAGCGCGACGGGATCGGCGCTGATCTCGATGGGGCGAACGAAGGTGATCTGCGCGGTGTCGATCGAGGACGATGTGCCGGTTTGGATGAAGCGGCAGAAGGTGAGCGGCGGCTGGTTGACGGCGGAGTACAGCATGCTGCCGTATTCGACGACGGAGCGCAGCCGGCGCGAGGCGGCGGTGGGAAAAATCAGCGGGCGCACGCAGGAGATTCAGCGGCTGATCGGCCGCGCGCTGCGCGCGGTGACGGATTTGGAGGCGCTGGGTCCGCGCACGATGTGGATCGATTGCGATGTGTTGCAGGCGGATGGCGGCACGCGCACGGCGTCGATCACCGGCGCGTGGGTCGCGGCGCGGCGCGCCTGCGATCGGCTGCTCCGCGCGGGCGCGCTGACGGCGCAGCCGATGCGCGAGGCGGTGGCGGCCGTCAGCGTGGGGCTGGTCGGCGGCGGCGCGCTTCTCGATTTGAACTATGAAGAGGACGCGGCGGCCGCTGTGGACATGAACGTGGTGATGACCGCGTCGGGCCGCTTCGTGGAGGTGCAGGGCACGGCGGAGGAAGATCCGTTCTCACGCGCCGATCTGGATGCGCTGACGGCGTTGGCTGCGGGCGGGATTAAGAAGCTGATCGCCGCGCAGCGGGCAGCGATTCGCGTTTAGAGGCTGACGCGAGGGAGAGCCGCTCAGACGAGCGCCGACACTTCGGCGCGGATCAGACGCCGATGATGGCTTCGACTTTGGCCTTTAGTGCGGATTTTGGCATCGCGCCGGACATCTGGCCCGCGATTTGTCCGCCCTTGATAACGAATAGCGTGGGAATCGCACGAACGTTATAGCGCTGCGCCAGCTCCGGCGCCTCGTCCACATTGACTTTTACGATTTTGAGTCTGCCCGCCATCTCTCCGCTCAACTCTTCGAGGACCGGCGCGATGGCGCGGCAGGGGCCGCACCACTCGGCCCAGAAATCGACGAGTACGGGTATGGCGGACGCGAGCACTTCGCTGTCCCACGAGGCGCTGTTGACGTTGGCTATGCTACCGGCCATGAAATGATCTCCTATGAAATGTCGGTTTGACGATCGATACCTTACGGCCGGGGGGGATAAATCAAATCCGGCCGGGGAACGGAAGGTCGGGGGCGAACGTTTGCGCGGCGAGTACGTACAGCAGCACGCAGGACACAAGCACGGCAACGAGCGCGAGTGCTGAAAACGCGACGCCGACGCTTTCATCTTCGGCGGCCGCGCCGACTGGCGAAACGACGGATGACGCGTCCGGCCGCGCGATGGTGAGCGCCTTGCGGGCGGAGGTTCCGTCGGGACGTTTGATCCGGATGGTTTTGGGTCGCGTGGCCGGGCGTTCGCCGGCGTCGGCGGGCAGGTCGATTCTGGCCGTTTCGCTTTTTTTCGCTTCCGCGACGGCGCGCTGTTCCGGGGTGACAGCGGCCGGGGGCGGTTCGGAGGAGGCGGCGACCGGGCGTTTGACCGCGAGGGTTTTCGGCCGCGCAGCGGGCGTGGGCGGCGGGGTCGGAATGCCGACAGGGATCGTGGAACGCTTGAAAATATCGTCTGAACCGTCCGTTGCCGGTGCGCGTGGGGCTGATCCGGGTTTTTTCTGGAAGGCCTCGTCGGGAATGTTGATGCGCGTGGTCTCCGACTTGCGCGGCGATGCGACCTCGACGCGCATGGTTTCGTTCATCGGGCGCGGAGCGAGTTTTTGCGTCTCGTTCTTGACCTTTTGAGTTTCGGCCTTCGCCGCGGTCGGGACGTCGATGCGGATCGTGCTGCGTTTCGCGATTTCGGGGGACGGGGCGGGCGCGGCGTCTGCGTGAACGGGCTGGGTGTCGCCGACGGATGCCGCCGCGGGCGGCGGCATGGCTTGCGAGAGATCGATGCGCGTGGTTTCCGCCTTTTTCTCCGCGGGGCGTATTTGGATTGGCGGGATGGCGCCGGCGGCGAGTTTCAGTTTGATTTTCGGCGGCGTAGCGTCGCCGGACGGTTTGTCGATTTCATCTGCCATGACAGGATTCCTAAAGCGTGTGGATACGGTACGCCAAGCAGCGCGGCGCGGTCAATCCCGTATCCGATGTCAGATTGCGCCGCGCCTGACAACAGGTACACTGTACGCGTGAGTATTTCTTCCACTTGTGGGTGGCGGACGGCGCTGGGCGTTTTCGCGCTCGTGTGCGCCGCCGGGTGCGGGCCGGCCCAGGACACGGATCGCGCGCTGCGCACGGCGTTGGGTGCGGAGCCGCTGCCCGCGCCGCCGGCGTCGGAGGTGCCGTTGCAGGAGGTGCTCGCGATGGTGCAAGAACAGCCCGCGCCCGACGGCGAGGGCACGGTGGTTGATTGGATCGAACGCCGCACGCGCTCCACGCGCGGGCAACCGCTTTTTCCGCGGTGGAGCGTACAGCGGCGCGCGGCGAGCCGCTTCGAGGTTAAGTACACCTACACGTGGGTGAGCCTCGACAACCAGATTGAAGGCCGCGGCTTCATCTGGCATGTGGACGCTGCGCTAAACAAGGTGCAGGGTCCGAAGCCGATCGCGCAGAGCGAACTGCCCCGCGCGCGTTCGGTCGCCGAGCAACAGCAGCGCCGGGCCGAGGATCCGGAGTACAGCCTGCGCTGAGCCATGTCCGCGCATTTTGCACCCGCGCGCCGGCGCGCGCTTCAACAATCGCTGCTCGCGTGGTTCGCCCTCCGCGCGCGGGCGCTTCCGTGGCGTCGCCGGCGCACGCCGTATCGCGTGTGGCTGTCCGAAATCATGCTCCAGCAGACGCGCGTGGACCAGGCGATCGGCTATTTCGCGCGCTTCTTGAAGCGCTTTCCATCCATCCGCGCGCTCGCGGAGGCGCCGCTCGGCGATGTATTGAAGGCGTGGGAGGGGCTGGGTTATTACACGCGCGCGCGGCATCTGCACGCGGCGGCGCGGCGGATTATGGCGGAACACGGCGGGCGTTTCCCGCGCGATCCCGCCGCCATTCGCGCGTTGCCGGGTGTCGGACCCTACACGGCGGCGGCGATCGGCAGTTTGGCGTTCGGCCACGACGCGGCGGCGCTCGATGGAAATGTGATGCGCGTGCTGGCGCGCCTGACGGCGTTCACGGGCGATATCGCGAAACCCGGGGCGCGGGCCGCCCTTCAAGAATTGGCGGATGCGTTGCTTCCGCGCGGCGCGGCGGGCGCTTTTAATGAAGGATTGATGGAGCTGGGCGCAACGGTCTGCACGCCGCGCCGCCCCGCGTGCGACGTGTGCCCGTGGTCGCGTTGGTGCGCCGCACGGGCGGAAGGCGATCCGACGTCGTACCCCCGGAAGTCGCGAAAGCAGCCGGTTCCGCACAAGCACGTCGGCGCGGGCGTGGTCGTCGATGCGCGCGGGCGGTATCTGATCGCGCAGCGGAAGGAGTCCTCCATGCTCGGCGGGCTCTGGGAGTTTCCCGGCGGTACGCAGGAGGCGGGCGAATCGATCGAGGCCTGTATCGCGCGCGAGCTGAGGGAAGAACTCGGCATCGAGGTCGAGGTGGGCGAGCGCCTGGTCACGGTGCCGCACGCGTTCAGCCATTTCACGATGGACCTCCACGCCCACCGGTGCCGGTTGCGGCGCGGCCGACCGCGCGCGATCCACTGCGCCGATTGGCGGTGGGCGCGCCTCGACGAAATGGCGCACTTCGCATTCGGCCGCGCCGACCGCAAAATCATCGAATTCCTGCGCGCCAAAACCCGCGTCAAGTGAGACAAGATGAGTCTTTTAGTGTGACATATTGGCGCTTATGCGGATGTCAGTTTTGTGTCCGATAATTATATAAATAGTGCGTAATATATTTATCATCAACATATAATGACGCTTGTTGCCACGACTTGCATCATGCTTGGCATGCGCATTGCTCATTTATTGAGCAGAACTAAAAAGCGAGGCTTTTATGTCAAAAGTTTTGGGCATTGATTTAGGTACAACGAACTCCTGCATGTCGGTAATGGAGGGCGGCGAGCCGGTGGTGATTCCGAACGCGGAAGGCGGGCGGACGACGCCGTCGATTGTGGCCTTCACCAAGACCGGTGAGCGGCTGGTCGGGCAAGCGGCCAAGCGGCAGGCGGTGACGAATCCGCACAATACGGTCTATTCGGTGAAAAGATTCATGGGCCGCAAGTTCAGCGAGGTCGGCGCCGAGGCGTCGCGCGTGCCATACAAGGTTGTGCGCGCGGACAACGGCGACGCCGCGGTGCAGATCGGCGACAAGACGTATTCGCCGCCCGAAATCTCCGCGATGATTCTGCAGAAGCTCAAGGCGGACGCGGAAGCGTATCTCGGCGAGAAAATTACGCAGGCGATCATCACGGTGCCGGCGTATTTCAACGACAGCCAGCGTCAGGCGACGAAGGATGCCGGACGCATCGCGGGCCTCGATGTGTTGCGCATCATCAACGAGCCGACCGCGTCCTCGCTCGCCTACGGACTCGACAAGAAGAAGGACGAGAAGATTGCGGTGTACGACCTCGGCGGCGGCACGTTCGACATTTCGATTCTCGAGATCGGCGACGGCGTATTTGAGGTGAAAGCGACAAACGGCGACACCCACCTCGGCGGCGACGATTTCGATCTGCGCGTGATGGAGTGGCTGATCGCCGAGTTCAAGAAGGACAACGGCATTGACCTCTCGAAGGATCCCATGGCGCTCCAGCGCCTCAAGGAGGCGGCGGAGAAGGCGAAGATCGAGCTGTCCAGTTCGCAGAGCACGGAAATCAATCTGCCGTTCATCACGGCGGACGCAAGCGGGCCGAAGCATTTGAACATCACCCTGACGCGCGCGAAGCTCGAACAGCTCGTGGACGATCTGATACAGCGCTCGATCAACCCGGTCGAGAACTGCTTGCGGGATGCCGGGCTCAAGCCGTCGGATATTGACGAGGTGATCCTGGTCGGCGGGATGACCCGCATGCCGAAGGTGCAGGAGGTCGTGAAGAAATTCTTCGGCAAGGAGCCGCACAAGGGCGTGAACCCCGATGAGGTCGTCGCTGTCGGCGCCGGCATTCAGGGCGGCGTGTTGAAGGGCGAGGTGAAAGACGTGCTGCTGCTCGATGTGACGCCGCTGACGCTCGGCATCGAGACGCTGGGCGGCATCTTCACGCCGCTCATCGAGCGCAACACGACGATTCCGACGAAGAAGAGCGAAATTTTCAGCACCGCGTCGGACAACCAGCCGACAGTGGAAATCCACGTCCTGCAGGGCGAGCGCAAGATGGCGGCCGACAACAAGACCATCGGCAAGTTTCATCTCGACGGCATACCGCCCGCGCCGCGCGGTGTGCCTCAGATCGAGGTGACGTTCGACATCGACGCGAACGGCATCCTGCACGTCAGCGCGAAGGACCTCGGCACGGGCAAGGAACAGAAGATCACCATCACCGCGTCGAGCGGCCTCTCGAAGGAGGAAGTTGAGCGGATGCGCAAGGATGCCGAGGCGCACGCCGCCGAAGATGCGAAGAAGCGCGAAGAGGTCGAGACCCGGAACCGCGCCGACGCGATGGCCTACGAGGCCGAGAAATTCCTCAAGGAACACGGCGACAAGGTGGAGTCGGACAAGAAGACCCGGCTCGAGTCCGCGATTTCGAGCCTCAAGGACGCGGTGAAGGCGAACGACTTCGGGCGGATGAAGAGCGGCATCGAAGACGTCACCAGTCAGATGCAGGCCATTTCGACCGAGATGTACGCGAAGGCGAAGCAGCAGCCCGGCGCGGGCGCGCCGCCGCCGAACCCGGAGCCCTCGGATCGGGCCGGCGCGTCGGAGGCCTCCGACAAAGGCGACGTCATCGACGCCGACTTCACGATGGTGGACGACAAGAAGAAGAAATGATCCATGCCTTCATGGCCAAGCGACAGTGCGGACTTGAGCGCGGGGACATTTTCAGGCGTTTGGCGAGTGCCGGCGCCGACAAATAGGTAGAAAGCAAAACGGAGGAACGAAACGAAATGAAGATCCAACCACTGGGTGATCGCGTTCTTGTGGAGCCCCTCAAGGAAGGGGAAGTCAACAAGGGCGGCATCATCATTCCAGACACAGCCAAGGAAAAGCCCCAGGAAGGCAAAGTTATTGCCGTGGGCACTGGCAAGCTCAATGACAAAGGCGAAAAGATCGCCTTCAATGTCAAGAAAGGCGACCGCGTGCTGATGCCGAAATACGGCGGCACGGAAGTCAAAATCGACGGCAAGGAATACCAGATCGTGCGCGAGGAAGATATCCTCGGCATTATCGAGGACTGATCGACTCGCAGCATAAGGAGAACAACATATGGCAGCTAAACAATTGAAGTATGATCAGGAGGCGCGTCATGCGATCCTGGCCGGCGTGGAAAAACTGAGCCGCGCCGTCAAGGCCACGCTCGGGCCTCGCGGACGCAATGTCGTCCTCGACAAAAAGTTCGGATCACCGACGATCACCAAGGACGGCGTCACGGTTGCGAAGGAGATCGAACTCCCCGACCCGTTCGAGAACATGGGCGCCCAAATGGTGCGTGAAGTCGCCAGCAAGACGAGCGACATCGCGGGCGACGGCACCACAACGGCGACCGTGCTCGCGGAGGCCATTTATCGCGAAGGCCTGAAGAACGTCACCGCCGGCGCGAACCCGATGAGCCTCAAGCGCGGTATTGATGCCGCGGTCGCAGCGATCGTGGAAGCGCTGCAGAAGCAGAGCAAGAAGGTCAAGGACCGCGCCGAAATCGCGCAGGTCGCCACCATCTCCGCCAACGGCGAGAAGGCGATCGGCGAAATTATCGCGGACGCGATGGACAAGGTCGGCAAGGACGGCACGATCACGGTCGAAGAGGCCAAGAGCATCGAGACCACGCTCGACGTCGTCGAGGGCATGCAGTTCGACAAGGGCTATCTCTCGCCGTACTTCGTGACCAACCCGGACACGATGGAAGCGGTCCTTGAAGACGCCTATCTGCTGATCTTCGAGAAGAAGATCTCGAACCTGCAGGACCTGCTCCCGCTGCTTCAGACCGTGGCGAAGGGCGGCCGTCCGCTCGTTGTCATCGCGGAAGATGTGGAGGGCGAAGCGCTGGCCACTCTCGTGGTCAACAAGATTCGCGGCACGCTGCAGGTGGCTGCCGTCAAGGCGCCCGGTTTCGGCGATCGCCGCAAGGCCATGATGGAAGACATCGCCATCCTGACCGGCGGTCGGTTTATCTCTGAAGATCTCGGCATCAAACTCGAGAACATTCAGCTGTCCGACCTCGGCCGCGCGAAGCGCGTCACGATCGACAAGGAAAACACGACGATCGTCGAGGGCGCGGGCAAGACCTCCGACATCCAGGCCCGGATCAACCAGATTCGCCGCCAGATCGAGGAGACCACCTCCGACTACGATCGCGAGAAGCTGCAGGAACGCCTGGCCAAGCTGGCGGGCGGCGTGGCCGTGATCAATGTCGGCGCGGCGACCGAGACGGAGATGAAGGAGAAGAAGGCCCGCGTGGAGGACGCGTTGCATGCGACCCGCGCTGCGGTCGAAGAGGGTATCGTGGCTGGCGGCGGCGTGGCGCTGTTGCGCGCGCAGGCTGCGCTGGACGACCTCAAGCTCTCGGGCGACGAAGCGATCGGCGTGGAAATCGTCCGCCGCGCGTGCGAAGCCCCGCTCCGCCAGTTGGTGGACAACGCGGGTCTCGAGGGCGCAGTCGTGGTGCAGGAGGTCAAGAAGGCCAAGGGCGCCAACGGCTATGACGTGGCGTCGGGCGAATATGTGGACATGATCAAGGCCGGCATCATCGATCCGACCAAGGTCACCCGCTCCGCCCTGCAGAATGCGTCGAGCATCGCGGGTCTGTTGTTGACGACCGAGTGCATGGTCACCGAGATTCCGGAGAAGAAGGAAGCTCCGGCCATGCCCCCGGGCGGCGGGATGGACTACTAAACGGAAGACGGAAAACGGAACGGGCGGCCTCCGGGCCGCCCGTTTTCGCTTTAACGCCCGTAGAGAAGATGGCGCGCGCGCGCGCGGCGGAAGGCGGCAAGGTCCTCATTCTCGCGGGCGATAATCCGCGCGGGCGGGTCGCCGTGCTGAAGCGCGAGGCGCACCGCATCCGTTCCCAGCAGCTTGTCAAACCACTCGGGGCGCGCGCCTTTGGACGACCACAGGCGATCGACACCGTACGCGCGCTGCAGCAGCGCGACCAAGTGGACCAGCGCAGAAAACGGCTTGAGGCGGTTCGGGTTCGCGACCATCAAACGCAGACCCGGCGTTGGCGTCCAGCAAGGTGCGGCGCGGAGACCGGGCAGGGCGAGTCGATTGAATGCGCGCGCCGTTTTTTCCGCATCGATCCACTCCGCGCAGATCATCTGAAAGGGTTGTGTTCCACCGCGTCCGCAGTCGAGCGCGGGCAGGGCTTCAGTGAACACCGTGATGGGATAGGTCCACCCCGTTTCCCAATAACGGATGCCGGGCGAGGGCGATATCCACGCCGGCGGCGCGCACGCCGCATCGCGGCGGCGCCAGCCGCGTAACGGGATCACGCGCAGATCGAGCGCGAGGCCGAGCGCGTCGCGAAGCAGGAGCGCCGCCTCGCCGGGCGTCATGCCGTACACGAACGGGAAGGGCACGCCCGCGACGAAACTCTCCATGCCGGGCGCGGGAAGGGGGCCATCGACCGCATCGGGCAACGGGATCGGGCGGTCGCAGACGACGACGCGGATGCCGCGCTCCGCGCAGGCCTCCATCGCGTAACGCAAAGTGGTGATGAAGGTATAGCAGCGGACGCCGATGTCCTGCAGGTCAACTGCCAGCGTGTCGATGCCGTCGAGCATTTCCGGCGTCGGTTTCCGGCGGTCGCCGTAGAGCGAATGGATCGGAATGTCCCAGGTCGGATGCCGGGCATCGGCAATTTCCTCGCCCGCGCCGCCGCGCCCGTAATACCCGTGTTCTGGTCCGAACAACGCTACGAGCCGGCGACCCATGTTCTCACGGAGGAGAATCGCGACATGGCGTCCGGCTCGGTCCACGGCGGCGGGGTGGGTCAACAGGGCGACATTTCCCCGCAAAATCGAGGGATTCGCCATCAGCCGCTCGCAGCCCAGTTGCATCGCAAGAATCAATAAACGATCGGCGCGAAAACTGCTACATTTAGCCGGTTGTGACCCCAACGTTCTATTGGACCGTGGCGTACTGCCTGGCGGCGACGGTGGCGTCAGCGCTGACGGAGCGCGTGCCGAACAGCACGCTCGCCATGCCCCAGGACGCGCCGACCGCCACGACGAATTCCTACGGCGTGCCCAATGCGTTCGGGACGTTGACGTTCAGCGGTCCGATGCTGACGGTATTCCCGCCCGGCGAGACCAATCGGTTGTTCGTCGCAGAGCGCGGCGGTACGATCCAGGTCATCACGAATCTGTCCGCGCCGACGAAGACGGCGTTTCTCAACATTTCCAGCCGCGTCAACACGGCCGGTGAAGGCGGCGTACTCGGCATGGATTTTCATCCGGGCTATGCGACCAACCGGCGTTTCTTTGTGTTCTATACCACGACGGCGACGAACGGCAGCGGCACGGGGTTCCACACGCGCGTGTCCGAATTTCAAACGAGCGCGACGAACGCACATTTCGCCGCCCCGACGTCTGAAATCATCCTCTTCAGCCAGTTCAACGACGCCGCCAATCACAACGCGGGCGACATCGCGTTCGGACCCGACGGCTATCTCTACATTGCCACGGGCGATGAAGGCGGCGGCAACGACGCCTACAACAACAGCCAGCGCATTGATAAGGATTTCTTTTCGTCGATCCTCCGAATCGACGTGGACAAAAAACCCGGCAGTCTCGCGCCGAATCCGCACCCCGCAATCAACGCGCCGACGACCAACTACGCGATTCCACCCGACAACCCATTCATCGGCGCGACCCAGTTCAACGGCAGCGCCGTCAATCCCAACGAGGTTCGCACCGAGTTCTGGGCCGTCGGACTGCGCAATCCGTTTCGCATTTCGTTCGATGAGGTGACCGGCGACCTCTACGCGGGCGACGTCGGCCAGAACGCGCGCGAGGAAATTGATCTGATCGTGCGCGGCGGCAACTACGGATGGAAATGGCGCGAGGGCATGATCGCGACGCCCGGCATCGGCACGCCGCCCGCGGGGTTCACGAACTGGATCAATCCCCTGCTCGACTACACGCGCGGCACCGGCACCAACCAGGGCACTTCGGTGACAGGCGGCCGCGTGTATCGCGGCGATCGGCTGCCGGAACTCGTCGGCCGGTACATCTTCGCGGACTACAACAGCGGCAACATCTGGGCGATGACGCACAACGGAACGAATGCAACCGCGTTCGGACGCATTGCGGCCGATGCGGGGATCGTCCATTTCGGGCGCGATCCGCGGAATGGCGACCTTCTGTTGTGCGATTTGACGGCCGGCGTGGTGCGGCGATTGGTGGCGACGAATGCGCCGTCGGGTGCGGTCCCGGCATTGTTGTCCGGTGTCGGCGCGTTTGCGGATCTCGAGACACTCGCGCCGCATCCGGGCGTGGTGCCCTATGAAATCAATCTGCCGTTCTGGTCCGACGGCGCGCGAAAACAGCGCTGGTTCAGCGTGCCGTCCACCAACCTGACCATCGTATTTTCGCCCGCCGCGCCGTGGGAGTTCCCGACCGGCACGGTGTGGATCAAACACTTCGACATCGAAACCACGAGCGGCGTGCCGGCCTCCGCGCGCCGGCTCGAAACGCGTGTGCTGGTGAAGAATGCGAGTGGCGGCTATGGCGTGACATACCGGTGGGGGCTTTCGACGACAAACGCCGTTCTTGTTCCCGACGAGGGACTCGATGAGCCCATCGTCATCGACCACGGCGGGATAATTCGCACGCAGGTCTGGCGTTATCCCTCTCGCGCGGAATGTCTCCAGTGCCACCGCACGGGCGCAGGATTCGCGTTGGGGTTCGGCACGGCGCAATTGAACCGCGATGTGGCGTATGGACCCGCCGACGTCACCAACCAGCTACGGCGCTTGTCGGATGTCGGCTATTTCCACACAAACGTGGCGTCGGTGAATCTGCTGCGCGCGTTGGCGCATCCGACGAACGACGCTGTGAGCGTGGAATATCGCGCTCGCTCATATCTGGAGGCAAACTGCGCCAACTGTCACTTTCCGGGCGGCGCCGTGCCCGCGCTGTTCGATGCGCGCGTTCACACGCCGCTGTCGGCGACGGAAATCATCAATGGTATTCTCGCGAACAATTTTGGCGATACGAACAATGTTGTTTTGCGGCCCGGCGTCCTGACCAACTCGATCCTTCACACGCGCATCGGCCTGCGCGGGACCGGGCAAATGCCGCCGCTGGCATCGTCCGTGGTCGATACGCAAGGCGTCGCGCTGATCGCGGCCTGGATCGGATCGCTGGCGGGCTATCAGTCGTTTTCCGACTGGCAACTCGCGCAATTCGGCGCGACCAGCGGGCCTGGCGTCGGGGCCGAAGACGATTTTGACGGCGACGGCGCGGGGAATTATCTCGAATATCTGACCGGCACCGAGCCGACGAACGCCGCGAGCGTCTGGACCGGGCTCGCGATCGCAGCGAGCGGCGGCGCGCCGCGGATCGGATTCGAGCGTTTGCCGAACCGCGGATTCCTTGTACAGGTCGCGACCGACTTGGTGCAGGGCGTATGGGCGCCGCTGGATGTGCCCGAAAACCGTCCGACGTTCAGCGCCGCGCCGCACTGGGTGGAGATGGCCGATCCTGCCGCGGACGGCGACGCAATGCGGCACTACCGCGTAAACGTGTACGAGCCGTAGCGCGCGTGGTCGTCAGCGATAGTCTTCTTCGTCCGACTCTTCCGCGAAGTCTTCTTCTTCCTCGGTAAGTCGGTCGGCTTCCTCGTCTTCGCCGAGAATCTCATCGAGGTTTTCGACGTCCTCGAAATCGGGATCGTCCTCCTCTTCGAGATCGTCCTCGGCGTCCTCGCGATAGGGGCAATCTGCTGAGTTGATCGGGCAGACGCCGTCTCGAAACTCCTGATGGCACACAGGGCATTCCTCGTACTCGGCTTCGCCGAAGAGGTCGGATTCTTCGTCCGGGTTGATCGGTTTTTTGCGATTGGGTGACATGGCCGCTCCTCGCGTTCGGCGCACGCCCGCGCCGCATGGTTCCCAGTGCATTAACTACCCGCGGCGGTGCGCCGATGTCCAGACGGTCCGGCAAAAAAAATACAGCGCATGGAAGCCGCAAAAAAAGTTTTTACAGCGCATGGAAAAACCGCGCGCCGCGGCCGCGCGGTCAGGAGTCTTCGCCGAGCTCGACGTTCCAGTAGGCGAAGTCGAGGAAGTGGCGCCACGAGTGGTGGGCCGATTTGTGGAACTGGACTTCGAGGAACGGCCGCCACCTCGGCTTCTTCGGTTTGCGGATCAGGTGCATGTGCGCCTGCTCCGGCGTGCGGTTGGCCTTGCGGCGGTTGCAGTCGATGCAACTGCACACGATGTTCGTCCATGTGGTGAGGCCCCCTTGCTGGCGGGGGACGACATGGTCGAGGTTCAAGTCCTTGCGGTCGAACTTGCGGCCGCAGTATTGGCAGATGTTTTTGTCGCGCTCGAAGACATTCTGGCGCGTGAATTTCACCTCTTTTGCGGGCAGTCGGTCGAAGAAGAGCAGCAAAATCACGCGCGGGACCGGGATGCGGAAACGGATTGTCTGAACGATGTCCTCGGTCTCCATCGCCGGCGTGACATCGCACCATTCGCGGAAGGAGTAGGTCTGGAATCCGTTCGCGTCCTGATAGACGACCTGCGCGTGGCCGGTGAATAAGAGCGTGAGGGCGCGCTCGGCGGAGCAGACGTTGACCGCCTGCCACAGCCGGTTTAGCACCAGCACCGGACGATCGAGCAGCGAGGACATGACAAGATAACCCGAATAATTTTCGTCGAAGGTAGCAAAGCGCGCGGGGCGTGTCAAAGCGGCGGGCGTGAGGGTTTTGTGAGGCCGCGGGATAAACGGGCTGGACGCGCGGGGAGCGGGGCGGTATCACAGTGCGCCTGTCGAAAGGGCCGATCGCCATGGATGAACTGCTGAAATTGCTCAAGCGCAACGCGCTTGAAACGCCGGAGAACCTCGCGAAAATGCTCGATATGAGCGCGGACGAGGTGCGCCGGCGGATCGCGGAATATGAAAAGGCCGGCATCATTCGCGGCTACCAAGCGGTCGTGAACGAAGACCAGTTGACGATCAACAAGGTCACCGCGGTCATCGAGGTGAAGGTGACGCCGGAGCGCGAGGGCGGATTCAACTATGTCGCGGACCGAATCAGCAAGTTCCCCGAGGTGCAGTCGGTATATCTGATGTCCGGCGCGTTTGATCTGCTGCTGTTTGTGACCGGCAAGGACCTCAAGGAGGTCGCCTTTTTTGTCAGCGAGAAGCTTGCCACGATCCGCGGGGTGATTTCGACCTCCACGCACTTTATGTTGAAGACCTACAAGGCCTACGGCGTGCTGATGGAACCGCCGGAAGGCGCCGAACGCCTGAAGGTCTCGCCATAACGCCGCCCCGTATGCGAACGCCCGCCTCCAGAATCGCCCCGCATGTGCGCGACATCCCGCGCTCCGGCATCCGGGATTTCTTTGACATTGTCAGCACGATGAAGGACGTGATCAGCCTCGGCATCGGCGAACCCGATTTCGACACGCCGTGGCACATCCGCGAATCGGCTGTGCATGCGCTGGAGCGCGGCTCGACCGGCTACACGTCGAACATGGGCCTGATCGCGCTTCGGCAGGCCATCGCGCGCTACGTCGAAGGCGCGTTCGGCGCGCGCTACAACGCGGAGACGGAGGTGTTGATCACCGTCGGCGTCAGCGAGGCTCTCGATATCGCGCTGCGCGCGGTCATCGAGCCGGGGGACGAGATTCTGTATCACGAGCCGTGCTATGTCTCGTATGCGCCGGTCGTCATTTTCGCGCACGGCAAACCCGTTGCGGTCGAAACGCGCATGGAGGACGGATTTCGCCTGACGCGCGCGCAACTGGAGAAGAAGGTCACGCCGCGGACGAAAGCGCTGATGTTGAATTTTCCGAACAACCCGACCGGTGCCACACTCGAACCGGACGACCTGCGCGATATCGCGGCGTTCGCCGTGGAGCACGATTTGCTGGTCCTCACGGACGAGATCTACGCGGAGCTGTCCTATGACCGCCCGCACGCCAGCATCGCCGCGCTGCCGGGCATGCGCGAGCGCACGATTTTTCTGCACGGCTTCTCCAAAGGATGGGCCATGACCGGATTCCGACTCGGCTATGCGTGCGGTCCGGCGGACCTCATCGAGGCGATGATGAAGATTCACCAATACACGATGCTCTGCGCGTCGGTCATCAGCCAGGAAGCCGCCGTCGAGGCGCTGGAAAATCCGGGAACGGATGTGGAAGAGATGCGCGACGAATATCGCCGCCGCCGCAACTTCCTGCACCGCTCGTTTCAGGAAATGGGTCTGCCGTGCCGGCAGCCGCGCGGCGCGTTCTATGCCTTCCCCTCAATCGCGCATCTGGGCCTGACGTCGAAAGAGTTCGCGCTGCGCCTGCTCGACCAGGAAAGGGTTGCTGTGGTGCCCGGCTCCGCATTCGGCGCGTGCGGCGAAGGGTTCGTTCGATGCGCGTACGCGACCGGCATGGAGGAGCTGCAGGAAGCCATGCGGCGGCTCGCGCGCTTCATCCGCGCGCTGCAATCCGCAACCCCTTCGCGCGCCGTGTGTTGATGGAAATAATTATCAACAGGCCCGCTGTAGAAAACACATCCGGCGGCCGAGGGCGCGTATCGGCGAATTGTCTAATGCGCTGAATATCAGTGGGTAGTGCGTCGAATTGACCGGTCCGGCCGTCCCCACAAAGTTGTCAACAGAGCGGATGTCGCCCTGTTGAAAAGCGGCATAACTCAATCTTTTTCGGAGGCCGGCGTCGATTCGAGCATGCCGACCAATCGGTCCAGCGCGGCTTGGATCAACGCGAGTTCGGCGCTGATGCGCCGGTTGCGTTCGGCGTCCAAGGCCTGTTGATGTTTAAGCCGATCGATCTCGGCGAGCAGCGCATCGGTCGCATGCGATTCGCCGGCCGGCGGCGTTGCGGGTTCGGACAAACCGCCGGCGGCCCCGAGGCCGGTGTCGGTGCCGGGCACCTGAATCTCCGTTTGGCATTCGGGGCATCGCACGATGTACCCCGCGCCCCGCACGTCGATCGCGAGACTTTTGCCGCATTGCGGGCACTCGAAAATAATATCGCCAGGTTGAAGTTCGGACTGGCCTGCGGACCTGACTTCTCCATGCACGATGTGTGTCTCCCCATTCGGTAAACGCCACTGACACTATTATGTTATCGCTTCGGCAGCTGATTGGATAGAGAAAACAATCGGTGTCGCGGTGGAGGAGCTCGGCGGGGACGGGCAGGCTACGGCGGCGACGCCGGGAAGCGAAGGGTGAAGGTGCTGCCGGCGCCCGGCGCGCTCTCGAGGTCGACGCGGCCGCCGTGCGCCTCGATCACGTGTTTGACGATGGAGAGACCGAGGCCGGTGCCGCCGAGTTTGCGGCTGCGCGATTTGTCCACGCGATAGAACCGTTCAAAGATGCGCGCGTGATGTTCGGGCGCAATTCCGGGCCCTTCGTCGATGACCGCAATCGAAACCTCGCCCTCCGTCCGGCCGGCGCGAATGCGCACGGTCGTGTTCGGCGGGCTGTATTTGATGGCGTTGTCCAGCAGATTGACCACCGCGCGCTGCAACAGCACCGCGTGGGCGAAGACGACGAATTGGGGAGGGACCTCGCGTTCGATCCGGATATTTTTCTGATTGGCCTCGGGTCCGCAGGTCTCGACCGCATTCTCGATGATCTCGTCGATCGAAACGGGCGCGCGTTCGAGAGCCGAGCGATTCTCCTCGTGCTCAAGGCGCGTGAGTTCCAGCAGGTCGTCGATAAGCGAGCCGAGTTGTTCGGCCTGCCGCATGATGATGCGCGTGAAGCGCCGCGCCTGTTCCGGCTCCATGTCTTCGCCCGCAAGCGTTTCCGCGAACCCCTTGATGGAAGTGACGGGCGTTTTCAGTTCGTGCGAAGCGTTGGCGACGAACTCGCGCTGGAGCGTTTCGAGCTGGCGCAGGCGCGTCACATCGGTGAGCACCAGCAGGGCGCCCTTCTCGCGCGCGCCCTCGCGCAGGCGGCTGCCGCGCACCTGCAAGTGCCGCTCGTGCGCGCCCAGCAGCATAAGCTGGCCTTCGACAATCGGCTCGCTTCCGCGCAGGGTGCGCCGGACCAGATCGGCGAGTCGCGCGTTGCGAATGACTTCAAGCATGTCCCGTCCGCGCGCCGATTGGATGTCGATGCCGAGCATCTGCTGGGCCGCGCGGTTGGCGTCGAGCAAACGTTCGCGCGCGTCCACGACCAGCAGGCCTTCCGCCATGCTGTCGAAGATCGCGCGCTGATCGGACAGCAGTCCTTCGATGGTGCGAATTTTCTCTTGCAGGTTGATCGCCATAGTCTGGACGGCGTTGGAGAGGGCCCGCATTTCTCGGGTGGTCGGGATGGGCCAGTCGACGTTCGCTTCGCCCGCGGCCTGTGCCAGCGCGGCGCGGCGCATGCGATCGAGCGGGCGCGCGAGATATCGCGAAAGCAGAACGCTGGTCCCCGTCGCCATCAGCACCAGCGCGACAAATTCGCCGACGACGGAAAGACCGGCCCGCGACTGAATCCAGGAAAGCAGAAGGGTCAGCAGGACCAGCGCGATCAGCAATTTCCAAAAAAGCGTGCGGCGAACCATCAGGGCCGCCCGCCCGTCAGGAGCGCGTGGAGGACCAGCAGCCAGATGGCGCCCGGCATGGCGTCGCCCGATTCTGAATAGGCGGGGCGCCATACCGGCACGCGATCCGGGCCGCGGCCGATGATGCCGTTGAGGACCGCACCCTCGCGCCAGAGTCGTTGTCCCTCAGGGTTGAGGCCGAGCAAATGGTTGATCTGGTCCTTCGCCGCGCGTCGCAGGGAGACCTCCCCGGTGACGAGGTGCCGCTCCATCGCGACGACGGCGAGCGCGAGGCGCGTCGCCTCGACGCCGGGCTCCGCATCGTCCGCTTCGCGGGCGTAGGCGCGCGTGCGGATCTTTTCGGGTCCGGCCATGCCGCGCCCATCCGGCCGCGGCTTCGGCGGTTCGGCGGGTTCGAGCCCGGCGGGAAACGCGCCGTACGGGTTGAGCGCCGCGCCGCCGAGCAGGTACCCGCGCGAGAACCGATCGAGGACGGCGCCGAGATCGATTTTGAACGAGCCGGGTTCGGCGATGTTTTCGAGCGCGACGAGGCCGAGTAGAAATCCGACGCTGCGCGCGCGCCCGCCGTCGGGCGGCGGCAGTGTCGTGCGGTTCGCGTCCATGAAGAAATCGCCGAACACGTCGCCTTCGACCGAGCGGCCCCTGTCGAGCTGGCGCGCAAAGAGCGTCCGCGCGGCAGCGTCCGCGGCGGCGCGGTAATCCGTGATTTGCGTCGCGCGATGGAGCTCGGCCGCCGCCCACAGGCGCGCGCCGATTGCGGCGAGATCGTCGCCGGGCCGCGCTGCGAGCAGGCCGTAGGCCTGTTCGGCCAGCAACTGGATCTCACGCGCGAGATGCATGCTCGCATCGCGGCGAACCGGATCGACGGCGCGTGCGAGGCCGGCGGCCATCGCGCCGAGGGCCGAGGCCGGTGCGGCGGGGTCGGGAAATATCCGCGTGCCGGCCGCGCGAAACCAATACGCGACGCGCTCCATGTCGTAACGGTAGCGCTCCGGGGTGCCGGGTATTTCGCGCGACCGCGCGAGCGCCCATGCGAGCAGCGCGCGATCCTCGATGTCGCGCGCGGAAACCGGCGTATCGTCGCTGGGCGGCGCGAGGTCGAGCGTGTCGAGCCACGCCGCAAGCGAATCGGCAATCGCGGCGTCGAGCAACGGCGTGCTGCGTTGGATTGAAGCCGTGACCGGGTCCGCGGGCGGCACGTGCGCCGTAATCTCGTATTCGCCCGCCGGCAACTTGGAGAGATCGGCGACGAGGAATCGGCTGCGCCACCGCGCGGGCAAAGGTTGCAGCGCTCCTTTCAGCGCGGCGGCGTCCTCCGCGCCGCGAACTTCGAATGTGCCCGAGAGCGGTGCGTCCTCCGCCCCGCCGCGCACGCGAACGATCGCGCGCGCGGGCCACTGTCCCTCGCCGAAGGCGACGGTATTCACGGCAAGATCGACCCGCAGCGGCGGCGGTTCCGCATCGCGTCCGCGCGCGGGCGCGGACTGCACGATCGAAGCGAGCGTTGACACGGCGTCAGGCGCGGAGGCCCACCCGTTGAACCTTCGCCCCGGCGGCAATACGGCGCAATACCACGCGGTGCCGCTGCCGATCGTGCGTTCGGTGAGGAGGGGCGCGCCGTCGGAATCCGCGACGCGCACAGCGGCTGACTCCGCCCTCACCGGCCAGCGCATGGCGCTGAGCGGACCCCAGTTCAGCGTCTCGGCGAGATCGTCCGGGAAGGGGGCGCCGCCGCGCACGACGCGCGCGAGGCCGTCGCGGGCGACCGGTTCATCGCCGTCCGCTCGGACGCCAAAAAGAGCTTCCGCGTGCGCGTGCGGTCCGATCGCCAACAGGAGGCCGCCCTCGCGCGCGAATGCGTCGAGCATGGCCGACTCCTCGCCGCGCAGCGACGGGACGTCCACGAGAATCGCGGCGTCAAAGGACGCGGGGATTCTCGGCGCCGGATCGTCTGCGGGCACCAAGTGAACAACGGCGTGGATCTTGCGCTCGCGCAGCGCGGCGGCGAGTCCTTCGAGCTGGTCCGCGTGCACGGACAAGCCGCCCGGCGCGCGGTCGGCCAGTTCTTCGAAATAGAGCACGGCCGCGCGCGGCGCGTGTGCTTCGGGCGCGGGTACGCGCTCGGTCGTTTCAGGCGCGGGCCGCGGCTTGCAGCCCGCGCAGAGTATCATGCCCGTAACGGCCACCAGCATCAAACTGCGCATCATGTCGCATTCTCCGTATGCGAATTAGCGGCGCGGAACCACACGCGCGGAACTGTCGACCCGATCGGGTTCCTTTTCGATTTTATCCGACGGTTCTTTCCGCAGCGGTTCCGGTTCTTCGGGCTCGGGCGCTTTGGGCTTCGACTCTTCGGACTTCGGCGCTTCGGGTTCCGGTGTCAATTCGATGACGCGGCGAGGCGCGGTCTCGCGGTCCTCCTCGCGGCCGGTGAACAACTCGCGGACGAGCGCCGGCGTCGCGACCGCCTGCCGGTCTCGCATAATTTGGTCGGTCTGTTCCGCCGTGAGACGGGGCAGCTCGCTGTCCGACCAGTCGCGATGCCAGCGGGTGCGCGAGGAGTAGGACCCGCGATGGAGGCGCACGGTTTCCTGTCGGGCCTCCTCGGGCGTCAGCAGCACGTAGGGCGTGATGAGCACAAGCAATTCGGTGCGCGCTTCGTCCCGGGAATCGGAGCGGAACAGGGCGCCGAGCAGCGGGATGTCGCCGAGCAGGGGCACCTTGGTGCGCGTGCGCTGCTTGTCGGTGCTGACGAGGCCGCCGAGCACGATCGTGTTGCGGCTTTGCACGGCGATTTGCGCGTTGATCTCGCGCTTGGTGATGACGGGCACGCGGTTCCCGTTAATCAATTCGAATCCGCCGACGTTGTCGGCCTTTTGCGCGATCTCCATCACCACGTACCGCTGCGGGTTGATCCGCGGCGTGACGGTGAGGTCGATGCCGATGCTGCGATACTGGAAGTTTTGAGTCTGCGTTCCGGTGTCGGTCGTGCTGGTCGAGGTGACGACCGGTCGCTCTTCGCCGATGTTGATCTTCGCCTCGGTGTTGTCGGTGGTGAGGACGACCGGCGTGGAGAGGATGCGCGCGTCGCGCGAGCTCGCGGCGAGCCGGATGATCGCGTCGAGGTTCAGATCGAAGAAGGTCAGGTAGTAGGTCAGCGCGCCGGACGAGAGCGCGGCATTGCCGTCGGCCTGCGTAAGCAGGCTGTTGCCCGCGCGGAATCCGCTTTCACCGCTCATGGCGGATCCGCCGCCAAATGAATAAACGGGCAGGCGCGTTGCGAGGCCGCCGCGCGGTCCGCGCGTTTGCTCCTGATAGGCCGTCACCGAGCGTTGGAGCCAGTCGACGCCGGATTGGATGCCCTTGCCGAGGTTGATTTCGAGGATCACCGTTTCGATCAGCACCTGCGCGAGCATGATGTCGAGGCTGTCGATCACCTCGATCAACGCGTCGAGATCGCTCTTGCGGCCCATGAGCAGCAGCGAATTGGTGCGCTTGTCGGCGAGAATTTTGGTGGAGGGCGAGAGCCGCCCGAAGGTGCCGGAGGCGGTTTCCTCTTCAGCCTGTTGCATCGCCGCGCGTTGTTGCACGCGCTGCTGAATAAAATCGCGCAGCGCCTGGCTGCGGCTGTCCGCCGCCTCGCCTGTCGCCGGCGCCGCGCCCGCCGGCGCGCCGGTGCCTTTTTCGGCGGAGGCCGCGCCGATGAATTCGTTGAGGATGCCGGCGATCTCTTCGGCCTTGGCGTATTCAAGCGCAAGGACGCGCACCGCGATCGCCGGGTCCACCGGACGATCGAGCACGTCGACGATGCGGTCGAAGAAAAGAAAGTTTTCCGCGCGCGAAATCACAAATAAGATGTTGGTGCGTTCGTCCGAAATTATACGGACCCGCCCTACGATAATGCCGCGCTCGGCGGCTGCGGCGGCGGCCGCTGCCTGTTCGCCCTCAGGCCGCGGTGGGCGCAAGGCGGCAATGGCCGGCGGCACCTGCTGCGCAGCGGCTGCCGCGGCGGCGGCGTCCACGCGCGGGCGGTCTTCCTTCGCCTGCGAGTCCGCGATCAATTCATTAAGGCGGCTGGCGATCTCGGAGGCCTTCGCGAAGCGAATGGTGTAGATGCGCGTTTCCACCTTCGATTCGGCCGGCTGGTCGATGAGTTCGAGGACTTCCATCACGCGCGCGAGATTCATCGCGGTGTCGGTCACCAGCAAGCTGTTCGCGCGTTCGAGTGGTTGAATCTTGCCGTAGCCGTGCAGCAGGCTCTGGATGATCGGCGTGATCTCGGCGATCTCCGTGTAGCGCAGCGTGATGACTTGGCTCACGAGCTGGTCGGTTTCAGGAAAGCGATCTTCCGGGAGGGTGAGACTTAACGGCATCCCCTCCTGACGAGCGGCGGTGGTCTGGACGACCTTGACGAATTTTTCGCCCATCGGGACGAGCGAGATGTTGTTCATCGCGAGCACGGCCTCGATGGCCTGCATGGCCTCGCGTGTCGTCAGACGGCTCTGGCTCTTGAGCGTGATGGTCGCATTGAGGCCGGGCGACTTGATTATCGTGCGGTTCAACAGGTTGTCCGCGATGAACTCGAGCACCTGGTCGAGCGGGGAGTCGCGGAAATTCAACAGGATCAGTCGCTCGCCGCCGCCCGCCGGCGCGACCTGGCCGCCGGTCGGCGCGGGCGGCGGTTGCGCGAGGATGTAGATCGGGTGTACTGCGGGTTGAATCAGACCGGCGGCAATCCAGCAGACAAAGCCCGCGTAGCAGCGGCGCGTCCAGCGAGTTCGTAAAGGTCGGATCATGTGCGTGTCAGCGTGCGCCCGCGGTCCCGCCGCGGCTGAATGCGAAGAATACCGTGAAACTTCCTCTCAAACGGCCCGCGCCACCCTGCGCGGGAGACACCGTCAATTGGCGGACATCCAAAATAGCAGGGTGCGTTTGGACCGCATAGAGAAAACGGACCAGCGGCTCCAACTCGCTTTCCCAACTGCAATCGATCGCGACCTCCGAAAGGTCGCCGATGACCTTTTCGCGGTCCGGCTCGATGCGCGATATCGAGACGCCGTGCTCGTCCGCCAGGCGTTTGACGGTGCGCAGCATGTCGGCGGTGACCGGGTCCGCCGGGCCGTATTGCGGGATGCGCGCGCGAAGCGCGGCGTAGCGCTGCTCCCACTCCGGGCGCTGGTCGATCAAGCGCTGCGCGAGCTTCCGTTCGTCCGCCGCCTTGCGGACATTTGCGCGCGCCTCGGTCCACGCGTCGAGCGCGGGCGCGCCGAAATACCACGCGCCGCCGATGAGCACGACGCCGGCGGTGATCGTGGCGAGAATCAGCTCGCGGGGGGCCAGCGTCATCGCGCCTCCTGCGGGAGTTCGATCGTGAGTTTGAATTGCGATCGTGTGCGTCCGCCGCGCTGCTGTTGCGTGACGCCCTCCGGCTTGACCGACGGGAAGAGTTCCGTCTTTTCGAGCGATTGGAAGAAATCATAGATCGGGTCGCTGCGATCCGCCTCGCCGCGCAGCGCGATCTGCCCGTACTTTTTGTAGGTCAGCGCGGTCAGGTCCACGCCCTCCGGCAGGCGTTCGCTGATCTCGCGCAGGCATTCGAGCGCGGAGTATGTGGGGTCAAGGTAGCGCTCGAGAGAGCGAACTTGTTCTTTGAGTTGTTCCACCGCGCGCGCCGGCTCGCGCAGCGCCAGCAGCTGCGCGCGCGCCTTGGCAAGGCGGCTTTTCTGAATCTGCAAGCCCGCGGCCAGCGCGCCGACCGCGAGCAGC
>CALGMT010000056.1 GCA_937958885.1 uncultured bacterium
AGGGCCGTCACGCCAACAGTCCCCCGATCGCACGCCAACCCCACCTCACCTACTGCCTAAATATCCACCCCGGCGACTCGTGGGATGAACAATTCGCCGCAATCCAAACCTACGCGACTGCGGTGCGCGATCGCGTGTGGCCAACCCGCGCATTCGGCCTCGGCCTGCGCCTGAGCGATGCGTCCGCGCATACACTCTCTAACCGCGCTCGGCTCGATGCATTTCGCGAATACCTCAACGCAAAAGACCTCTACGCCTTTACGATCAATGCCTTTCCCTTCGGCGCCTTTCACGGCGCGCGCGTGAAGGAAAACGTCTATCGCCCCGACTGGCGTTCCGACGCGAGACTCGCTTTCACGTTGCGCTGCGCGGATATTCTCGCGACGCTGAATCCGCCCGATGGCGTGGGAAGCATCAGCACCGTGCCCGTCGGATATGCGCCGGATTTCATCGCGCGCGCGGACACGCATCGCGCAATGGATACGCTCATCACGCTCGCACGCGCGCTGGCCGAGCGCGAAGCGATGAATGGGGTCTGTGTCCGAATCGGACTGGAGCCGGAACCGGGTTGCGTGCTCGAAACGTGTTCGCAAACAATTTCGTTTTTCGATGAATTGCATTCTCGCGCAGGCGCGGATGCGGCAGCGGTCGAGCGCCACATCGGCGTCTGTCTCGATACCTGCCATGTCGCGCTCGCCTTCGAATCGCCGGCCGAAACGTGGGCCGCATTTGACCGCGCGGGTATCCGTGTCGAAAAAATACAAATCAGCGCCGCGTTGGAGTTCCAAGGCGATCCCCCCGCGTCGCTCGCCGCATTCTCTGAGCCCGTCTATCTGCACCAAGTCCGATGCCGCTTGAGCGACAGCACCCTGCGGAAATGGAATGATCTGCCCGAAGCGCTCGCCGAGTGGCCTCGACATGCAAGCACTACGCGCGTGCATTTTCATGTGCCCCTCTTCTGGCCGGGCGGCAACGGGCTTTATCCCACCACGAGCACGCTCGATTCCAGCTTCTGGGCGCGCATCCGATCAGGCGACTGCCCGCACTTGGAAATCGAAACGTATACGTTCGATGTGCTCCCCGCGGAGTTGCGCGATGGCACCGTGGTCGATAGCATCGAACGCGAGTTCGAGTGGGTGAAACGCCAAATCGATCGGACGTGAGCATGCCATCATGACCTTCGCGCTCCAAAGCCGGCGCGTGGTGACGCCGGAAGGTACGCGTCCGGCGGCCATCATGATCGACGGCGAACGCATCGACGCCGTCCTGCCGCATGGACAAATTCCGGCGAGTGTGCGCGTGGAGGATGTCGGTGAACGCGTGGTGATGCCGGGCCTTGTGGATACGCACGTCCACATCAATGAGCCCGGCCGGACAGCATGGGAAGGCTTCGAAACCGCGACCCAGGCGGCCGCTGTCGGCGGGATCACGACGTTGGTCGATATGCCGCTGAACTCGTCACCGGTGACGACCACCGTTGATGCGCTTCGTCTGAAGAGAGAGTCGTCGGAGGGCAAGCGGTGGGTCGATGTCGGATTTTACGCGGGCGTCGTGCCCGGACTCACGAAGGAGCTCGATAATCTCTTACGCGCGGGCGCGCTGGGAGCGAAAGCGTTCCTCGTTCATTCGGGCATCGACGAATTTCCCGCTGCGGATGAGACGACGCTGCGCGCGGCGATGCCGATTCTCGCCCGCCACGGGAAACCGCTCCTTGTCCACGCAGAGATCGAATCCGAAACGCCGCCGCCGCGCGGCGATCCGCGGCTATACCGTTCGTGGCTGGCCTCGCGTCCGGCCGCGTGGGAGCTCGACGCCATCGAACAGATGCTGCGCCTATGCCGCGAGTATCGCGCGCATGTGCACGTCGTGCATCTCTCCGCCGCCGCGGCGATCCCGATGATTATTCGCGCGAAGGTCGAGGGTCTGCCGGTCACGGTCGAGACCTGCCCGCACTACCTGTTCTTTCGCGCGGAGGATATCCCGGATGGCGATACGCGCTTCAAATGCGCGCCGCCCATTCGCGAGGAACTCAACAACGCGCAACTTTGGGGCGCGCTATTGCAGGGGACGATCGATCTGATTGCCACGGACCATTCGCCCTGTCCGCCCGCGCACAAGCCGCCGGGCGATTTCTTTCGCGCGTGGGGCGGCATCGCTTCGCTTCAATGGAGCCTGCCGATCGTGTGGACCGCCGGGCGCGACGCGGGCGTCACGTTCGATCAGCTCGCCCGCTGGCTCTCCGCCGCGCCCGCGCGCATGGTTGGTCTGTACGGGCGAAAAGGATGCATCGCGCCGGGCGCGGACGCGGACCTCGTGGTGTGGGAGCCGGATGCCACGTTCGTCGTACGCCCGGAATCGACGTATCATCGGCACAAGATTTCCCCCTATATGGGCCGCAGGCTTTACGGCGTGGTGGAGAGCGTCTATCTTCGGGGGCGGTTGACCGCGCGACAGGGCGTGGCGCTGGCCGGGGCGTGCGGCCGGATCGTGTAGGAATGTGGATGCGGAGGGGTGGGGGACGACCAGATCGAGATCGAGGCCGAGACCGAGACTGATTTCGAGACGAGCAGTTTGTTTGATCGACATCCGATGATATGACACTTGCCGAATTCAATGCGCTTTCGACGGATGAGGCCATCAAGGATCTCATGCGCTGCTGCGGGTCGCGGCGATGGGCGATGCAGATGGCGGCGCGCCGCCCGTACGCCACACTCGACGCCGTGATGCGGACGGCGGACGAATGTTGGGCGCGGCTCGATCGCGCCGATTACATCGAGGCGTTCAGCCATCATCCCAAAATTGGCGACGTCGCGAGCCTTCGCGCAAAATTTGCAACCACCGCGAACTGGGCTTCCGGCGAGCAGTCCGCTGTACAGTCGGCGTCCGAAGACGTCCTGCGACGGCTCGCGGAGGGAAACGACCTCTACGAAAGGCGGTTCGGCTACATCTTCATCGTCTGCGCGACCGGCAAGACCGCCGATGAAATGCTCGCGCTGCTGGAGGCGCGGATTCGCAACCGCTCGGACGAGGAGTTGCGCGTCGCCGCGGGCGAGCAGGCGAAGATCACGCGCATCCGGCTCGGCAAATTGTTTCAGGAGGAGGCGATGCGCGCGGCGACATGAAAACGACACTCACCCCCGACGTGCTCGAACCGGTCGAGCGTGAACTCGGCAACGCCCTCGCATCCTTCAATCGGACGTTCCCCGGCGAGTCGCCTGCGCGCCAGCCGATCCAGACGCTGTATGGCGGCGCGCAGATTTTCAAAGCCGACACCGCGGCCAAGCTCGGCGCCGTCGCGCTGCGCGCGCTCGAGGAAAACGCGCCCACCGCCGCGGCCTTCGCGAAGGCGCTCGGCTGGCGCGGCTCCGCCGAACTTCACGAAACAATATACTCGCGCGTGATCGAAAAACTCAAACGCGAGCCGGTCGAGGATTTCCGGATCGATTTCGAGGACGGCTACGGCAATCGGCCCGACGCGGAAGAGGATCATCACGCCGTCTTCACTGCGCGCGAAGTCGCGCGCGGGATGCGCGAAGGCACGCTGCCGCCGTTCATCGGCATCCGCACGAAGCCGCTCTCGCAGGAGCTGAAGCACCGCGCGATCCGCACGCTCGACTTGTTTGTGACGGCGCTCGTCGGCGAGACCGGCGGCGCGCTGCCGGACAACTTCGTCATCACCATTCCCAAACCGGTGATGGCGGAACAGGTCCGCGCGATGGTCCGCCTCTTTGCGCTGCTGGAACAGCGGCTCGGCCTCCCGAATCGCGCGCTGAAGATCGAACTAATGGTCGAGACGCCGCAATCCATCATCGGGCCGGACGGCGCGGCCAGCCTCTCGCATTTCGTCGAAGCGGCGGAGGGCCGCTGCCGCGGCGCGCATTTCGGCGTGTATGACTACACCGCGTCGAACAACATCACCGCGGCGCACCAGTCGATGACCCATCCCGTCTGCGATTTCGCGCGCGAAGTGCAGCGCGTCGCGCTGATGGGCACCGGCGTCTGGATTTCCGACGGCGCGACCAACATCATGCCCGTCGGCCCGCATCGCGCCGCGCCCGGCAAGCCGCTGACCGCGAAGCAAAGGAAGGAAAACCGCGATGTCGTGCACCGCGCATGGCGGCTGATGCACGAGCATGTGCAACACTCGCTCTATACCGGCTATTATCAGGGCTGGGACCTGCATCCCGCGCAGTTTCCCGTCCGCTACGCGACCGTGTACCGGTTCTTCCTCGAAGGCTTGGAAGCCGCTTCGCTCCGTCTCAAGACCTTTGTCGAGAAGGCCGCGCAGGCGACGTTAATCGGCGATGTGTTCGACGACGCGGCGACCGGCCAGGGCTTGCTCAACTACTTCCTGCGCGGGATCAACTGCGGCGCGATCACCGAGGCGGAGGCGCAGGCGACGGGGCTGACCATCGCGGAGTTGCGCGGTCGATCGTTCGTAAAAATTCTCGATGCGCGGCGCGAGAAAACGGGAGACGGAAAACGGAAGACGAAAGACGGAACATGAAAAGTCCCATCACCACGCATGTGCTCGATACCGCGCTGGGCCAGCCGGCCGAGGGCGTGCATGTCGTCCTGCAATTCTGGCAAGCCGGGCGCGACTGGCAGCAACTGGCCGAAGCGCTGACCAATGCCGACGGGCGAATACTGGAATGGTTGCCCGCCGGCGCGAGACTGACGCCGGGGACCTATCGGCTCATGTTTGATACCCGCGCCTATTTCGAGCGCCGCCGCGCGGCCACCTTCTTCCCGATGGTGCCGATCGTGTTTGAAGTTTGCGACGTCGATCAATATTATCACGTGCCGTTGTTGCTTTCGCCCTACGGCTACTCGACGTACCGCGGAAGCTAGAGGAACACAAAAAAATCGAAAGGAAGATGCAATGAAGCACATATCGTTGATCGCAGTGGCGCTCGCAGCCGGCGCGCTGGGGTGGGCCGGCTGCAGCAAGGCGCAGGAAACGACAAAGCAGGACGTGCTCAAGCAGGCGGAAAGCGCCATCGAGAAGGCCCGCGAAACCGCGGATGCCGCCGTCAAGGCCGCGCAGCAGGCCATTGATGAAAGCGCTGATGCCGCGCGTGAGGCCGCCACACAGGCGGAAGCCGCCGCAAAAGCCGCTGCCGAGGCTGCCAAGCAGGCTGCCGCCTCCGGCATGGAACACGCGGGCGCTGCCGCGGCGAAGGCCGGAGAACTTGCCGAGAAGGGCGTGGACCATGCCCGCGATGCCGTTCACCACGCAGCGAAAGCCGTCGCCGACGCCACCGCAAAAACGGAAGCCGCCGCGGCGTCGGTCGAACAAGAGGTCGAGACCGCGACCGAAGGCGCGGAGATCATCGAGAACGAAGCCGATCAAGAGGCCATCGACGAAGAGGTTCGCAACGCTGAATTAATGTAGGCCGCGTTTTCAGCCGTTTCCATCTGCGCCCGCAGTTCGCGATCGGGCGCAGGTGGGGCGGCGCACACAATCCGCGCCTACCACAGCACGCCCATTTGCACGCCGACAGACTGGCCCTCGGACTTCGGTTGGAATACTTCGAGCGGGGGCACGATTTTTGAGTTCGACTGTTTGAACGCGAACGTCTCGTAAAACACCGCGAACGTGTAGCGGTCCGTTTGCCAGCCGGCCTCGACATCCCACGTCCACTCGCGCCCCGGTTCGAGTGAAAACGTTTCCTCATCCTGGATGCGGATATTGTACCACGTGCGATTGTAGATGGCCGGCCGCCGCGCGAAATTCACGAAGAAGCGCGTTTTCGGGTCCACCGTCCAGACCACATCCGCGCCGAGCCGCGCATAGAGCATGAACCAGCCCTCGTCGTATCCGCCCGCGTCCGTCTCGCCTTCCGCGAGCCGGCGCAGCCAGTAGCGCGCGCCGAAGCCGAAGCGCGGGTGGATGCGAAACCCCTGCGCGGGCGGGCGCAGCACCGCGTCGACCTCGCCGCGCGCGCCGATGTAGTCGGTGTTGTCCCGAATCGGATCGCCCGCGAAGGTTTGTCCATCATAGTCCACGCGTCCGAGGAATCCATCCGCGCGCAGGTCCATTCGCCAGCGCTCGAAGGACTGCGCCGTTCCGCGCAGGCCGATGCCGACGCGCGGGCCAGACTCCTCCAACAGCCGTTCGCCGGCGTCGAACTCCTCCCAGGTGAATTTTTCAAGCCGCATATATACCTCGAACGTCTCCGCGCGCGCGGCGGGCGCGGCGAGGAGCAAGGCGGCGGCGAAAAAGTTCCATGCTCTGTAAAAAGTTTTTTTAAAACTTCCATACTCTGTAAAAAATTTGTTCATCGGTAATTCCTTTTTGTGTGATCGAGGGCGACGCTGCTAGGCGCCCGGACCGGTGCCGGGCTCGGGAAGCGTGGTGTAATGGTTTTTTTTCCGCATCGCGAGTTCCCACAGCTTGGCGTATTTCATGAACACGCCGAAGGCGCTGATGCACGCGATGACCAGGCCATGCCAGCCGTCCAGGAAGCCGTGCTTGAGCACGTAGCCCTTCAGGAATCGCAGCGGCGGGCGAGTGAGCAAATCGAGCGGATGGAAGCGCGGGTCTTGCACGAACTTCTGGCGCGCGGAGATGGTCGAAAAGCGGTCGAGGGTGTCGAGGTGGTCGCGCAGGTCGTCGTAGGTGTAGTGCCAGAGCGGATTCTTGAGTCGCTTGACGGGGCCGTTGACAACGACCTTGTCGTGCGGTTCCTCGCCCTCGGATCGGCCGTAGCCCTTGTGGAAGAGGCGCAGCTTCACGTCGGGATACCACTCGCCGTGCCGGATCCATTTGCCGAGATAGTACACCTGGCGCGGAAATTCATAGCCGAGCTGCGCAGGGACGCCGGTCTCGAATTCCTCAAGAATCTCCTCGCGCAGACCGGGGGAGACCTCTTCGTCGGAATCGATGTTGAGGATCCAGTTGTAGCGTGCGAGGGTGCGGACTTTGTTGCGCTGGCCGACATAGCCGAGCCAGACATGTTGGAAGATGCGGTCGGTGTATTCGCGGCAGATGTCGAGGGTGCGATCGGTGCTGAAGCTGTCGAGCACGACGATCTCGTCGCACCAGAGCACGCTCTCGATACAGCGGCGAATCTTCTTCTCCTCGTTGAAGACGATGATGCAGGCGGAAATGCGCTCGCGGCTGGGGGCGGTTTCGCTCACGGGGCGGCGGGGACGTCGGCCATGCGCGCCTCCGGGCGCGGGATCGGGTCGAGCGACGCCAGCACGCGGGGCATCGCGCGTTCGTCGAGCGCCGCATCGTCGCGATACAGGCGCACGCGGTAGCCGTGATACACGCGGGCCGCTCCGGCGCTCGCCTCTCTCTCGCGCAGGCCCTTTGGGATCACACAGGTTGCCGTCAGCAGATATTCGCCCGCGCTGTTGACGGCGGCATCGTCCAGCGATTGCACGGTGACGCGGCCGGCAGTCGGCGCGATCGCGCCGGACTCGCGGTCGCGGTCGAAGAAGGTCGCCTCGACGCGGACGCGATCCGGATCGAGGCGCTGCTCCGGATCCGTCGCGAGCACGATTTTCAACACGCGCATTTCGTCGAAATCGTCGCCCGCGGGGAAGCGCGTCTGCTGGACGGACGCGATGCGAACGTCGGCATCCGCCGGCTTCGCGGCCTGCGCGGCCGCCTGACTCAAGCGAATGCGTTCGGCGACGGCCTTTTGATACAGCGGCGATTCCGTACTGCGGCGGAGGATTTCGGACCACTGTCCGGCGGCGTCGCCGGTGCGGCCCAGTTTCTCGAACAACCGCGCGCGCTCTTCATACGCGGGCAGGAAATCGGGCGCGATGAACTGGATGTGGGCGAGCAGGCGGTCCGCTTCGGTGAAATGGCCGGCCGCAGCCGCATCGCGCGCGGCGCCGATCAGTTCCGCAGCTTCTTCCGCCGGCGTGCGCGGAGCGGACGGCGGCGTCAGCGTCGGCAGCGCCGCGGGCGGCGGCGGTTGGGGCGCGTTGAGCGTGCGCACCGTATCCTGAATCACGCGGAGGTCTTCGCGCAGCAGGCGCAGGTCCTCGGTGAGCGCGGGGGGAACGGGCGGCGTCGAGCGCCCCACGATCACGGGGTTGGTCGGGGGCGGGGTCAGGCCGGAGGTTTCGACCGGCGCGTCGGGCCCGCGCGGGACGTAGCGCGCGGACAGCGCGAGCGCTAGGCCGAGCATCAGCGAAGCGGCGACGGCCCAGGCGGTCTGGCGTCGATGGCGCTGCGCGCGCCTTCCGCTCACCTCGGCCTGCACGAGGGCCTGCACCACAAAGCGCGTGCGGCCGAGTTCGAATTCGTCCCCGTGCTTGAGGCGCGCCTCCTGCGTCTCGCGCTTGTTGACGAGGATTTTGTTCATCGAGCCGAGGTCCCGGATGAACAGCTCGTCGCCCTTTTGGTACACCTCGGCGTGCCGGCGCGCCATCTCCGGATCGTCCACGCGAACCGCGCAGTCCGGATCTGTGCCGAAACACATCGGCTCTTCCGGGACCGTGATGCGTTCCCCGGTCCGCGGTCCGTTGAGGAATATCAGTCGATAAATCATTCTTAAGCAGATGGTAGTTTTACATAAATTGCCTTCGAAGACACGGAAGAAATTCCGTATAGAGGGAAGCGCCGAAGTATGGGATGATGCGAGTTTAGGATGAAGAGCACTCCGTCGATTTCCGTGGTCATGCCGGTGCGCGATGCCGCGGAGACGCTGCCCGCGGCGTTGGCGAGCTTGCGCGCTCAAACCATCGGCGAGATCGAACTGATCGCGATCGATCACGGTTCGACAGACGCCACGGCGTCGATTCTGGCGAACGAGGCTTCCATCTTTCCGCGCGCGCGCACGATCACGGTTCCGCGCGAGTCGCCCTTTGCCGACGCGCTCAACCGCGGAGTGGCCGAGGCGCGCGGCGAGTGGATTGCGCGGATGGACGCGGATGACGTATGCCGTCCGGAGCGCTTTCAGGTTCAGCTCGATTTCGCGCGCGCGCATCCGGATCTCGGCGTGGTGGCCTCCTGCGTGGAATACGGCGGAGATGTCGCCGCGCAGGCGGGATATGCCCGATATGTGGAGTGGACCAACAGCTTGCGCACGCACGAAGAGATCGCGCTCAACCGCTTCCGCGAATCGCCGTTGGCGCACCCGTCGGTGATGATTCGACGCGACGTGTTCGAGCGGCACGGCGGCTATCGCGCCGGACCGTTCCCGGAGGACTACGAGCTCTGGCTGCGCTGGTTCGAGGCCGGCGTGCGGTTCGGCAAATGTCCGGAGAAGCTGCTCACGTGGAACGACCCGCCGGGCCGTCTTTCGAGGACGGACGCCCGCTACACGTTCGCGGCCTTCTACGAAGTCAAGGCCGCCTATCTCGCGCACTGGCTCGCGCGGCACAATCCGCATCATCCCGACATTATCGTTGTCGGCGCGGGGCGCGTCACGCGCCGGCGGGTGGAGCGCTTGATGCTTCGCGGGATTCGCGTGCGCGCCTGGGCCGACATTGATCCAAACATCATCGGTTTACGCCATCACGGCGCGCCGGTGATCCATCACGATGCGCTTCCGCCGCCTGGCGCGGCGTTTATTGTGCCGTTCGTGTCCGCCATCGGCGCGCCCGAGCACATCCGCGCCCTGTTGACGGCGCGCGGCTACACCCCCGGCCGCGACTTCATCGAGGCCGCGTAGAAAGAAAGGGGTCAGGAAAGAAAGGGGTCAGTCCTTTATTCTTGACGTCAAGAATAAAGGACTGACCCCTTTTGGGGTTACAACTGAACGAATGTGATTCCCGGATTGTTTGAATCGGAGCGTTCGCTGGTTTCCAGGTCGGGCCACCGCGCCATCATCTCGCGCCCGGAAACGGTCGCCCGCGAGTAGTCTTCTCCATGCACGATGGCTTTGATCCGCTTGGCCGCTAGTTGTCGACGCAGGTATGCCCGGCACTCGTTACGCAGTTTCCCGCCGCTGCCCGTAGAACCCCAGCCATGTATCACGCGCATAATTTTTACTCCGGCTTGTAGGGCCCGCGCGATTTCCGCTTCGAGCCGCAAAATCCCTTCAGCGGCGCTGGGCAGGCCGAATTCGATATTGACGGTGCGAATCTTGTGCGGATGCCAGGCGGGCGCTTTGAGGCGCTGCTGGGCGCCGCAAAAGCGACACGTGGACGCTAGGTCGGGTATTTCATTTCCGCATGTTTCGCATTCTTTCATGACATTTTGAGGGTGTCACCGAGCAGCCGGTGTGCCGCTTTCCGCAGCGGCGAAGGCGGGGTGGGTGAGGATCCATTTTTCCTCCAGCAGTTCGGCTTCTACCGGAAGGGTTGCAAGGGGCAGCCGAATGGACGCGCCGAATTCGGCGCGAGGCTGGCCGCGAATGCCGAAGATCCCTGTCTCCTGCATCCGCAACAGACCGTTCCAGAAAGAATCCTCTCGACGCAACGCGTCAAGCGCAAGTTGCGGGCTGGGATCGTCGTCGGCCGTGAGCAGGCTGATGGAAACTTCTTTCGCGCCGAGGGCCGCGAGGGCGAGGGCGTACAGGCCGATCTGCACGCCGTGCCCTTCGCGCAGCGCTTTGGGGAGCCGCTTTTCCGTCAGGGCGTTTTCGTCGCCGGTCTTGAAGTCCACGATCCACACGTCGGCAGGCACAGCCTCGTCGGGCATCTGGATCGCGAATAACGCATCAATACGCCCGCGCACGTTCAAGGGGCCGTTTGCGAGGGGTATCTGAACCTCGCGGGGCAGACTCCATTCGACCGCCGCATAGGGCCACTCGGTCAGCGCCGCAAAACGCCGCGCGAAGGCCAGCGCGAGCCACTCGGCCTGATCGAATGCGGCGCGCCACCACTGGGGTTCGGCGCGTCCGCCCGCTTCGAACGCGCGCGATAATGCGCCGCGCTGCGCGGAAGCCGCGCGGCGAACCCGGTCGGTCAATTCAACGCCGGCGCGCCGCGGCTCGAAACGGTTTCGGGCATCGCACAGCGCGGCGGCCAGCATGCGGTGAACCCATGTCCCGCGCGCGAGGGGATACGGATCCGTATCGCGAAAATCCGGCGGCGCGGCGGCGTTGAGGTAGCAGGAAAACCATATCGAAGCCGGATCGCGAATCGCCTGCTCCCATTCCTTGCAGGAAAGGCGCGCGGGCGCGGGCGGCGGGAGCGTGAACGCGCACTCGTAGGCGCCAAACGGCTGCGCAGCGCGACGCGCTTGGTACGCGATGCCCGCGGCCTCGATCGGCGCTGGTTGCGGCGGCGCGGCGACCGCCGGCGGCGGCGGCATCCGCTCGAGCCAGTCGCGCGTACGTGCGCACAGGATGCGCATCCGCTCTTCGGTGAGCGGTTCGTCTGTGGCGCTGAAGTACAGGTGCGAAAGGAAATCGCCCGCAGGCGCGATCCGGCCGCTCCCGTCTTCGCGCTCCAACGCGCAGAGGGCGGCGAGACCGAGTGTCGGCGTCTCTACCAGATTGTAGAACTGGCGGCGCTGTATATCGCGCCGCTCGAGCCCGCCCAGCATAACGGCATGGCCGGAGCGCGCGGTGACATGGCCCTCTCCTTGTGCGCCTTCTTCCAACGCCGCGCGATTGAGTGCGCTGATACGGTCTTCCGTGAGCAGCCCGGAGGTGTCGGAGGGCGGCGGCCACTCGCCTTCGTTCAAGCCGGCGAGAATCAGGTGCGTCCAGGAAAGACCTTCGGCTTGTGCGTAGCTTAGCAAGTGGATGCACGCGAGGGGATTGGCCGCTTCGGGCGCGCGGATGGGGGCGGGACTGGGCGCGACCGCGTCGAGCCAGTCGATCCAAGCCGTCGCGCCGACTGCCAGATCCGCCAGCGGCTCGATGGTGCGCCACTGCTGGTCAAATGGCGGCAGCAAGTCGGACCAGCCGATTTCGGCCCACGCCCGGCGCGTCGCATCGGCGAATGCGCGCAGCGTTCCGCGGGTGGGCAGCCGCGCGTAGCGATCGAGAAACAGCGCCGCGGCGCGCGCATTCTCGCGGCCGCCATCGATCAGGCGCGCGCGGAGGACGGCGAGGTCGTCAGTGAGCATCTCGGAAAAGGCGCGATTCAGTTCCTCGATCAGCGCCTCGCGTTCCGCGCCCTGAAGATCGTCAAGGGTCAGTTGCAGCAGCGTCTGCAGGGTGGGCGCGCGTTGATACGCCGTCCACGCGCGCCGGCGGCGCGCAGCGCTGCCGGGCGGAGGGGTTTGTCCGAAGGCGTCGAAATGTGGAATGCCGCGCTGCAACAGACCGGCGGAAATTTCGCGCGCGAGCGGGCCAGGACCGGGCACTACGATGCCGATGCGGTCTGCGTCCGGCTCGCACGCGAAGGCGATGGCCTGCGCGACCGCCGCATCGGCCTGCTCGCGCAGGGTGCGTCCGATGCGATAGATTGGGCGCGGACCAGCGAACAGCGGCGCGGCGGGGTTTTCCATCCGCTGCGCGAGGGGCGCGAAGGGGCCTGAGGCCGGATCGGAATTGATTTCCTCCGCGGCGCCGAAGGCCTGCTCCCACGTGCCGATCCAGGTTTGGTCGAGCGCCTCCGCTTTCGACCGGGGCGGAGTCAGTACGACGGTCGCTTCGCGCGCGCTGCGCGCCGATGCCGTGAGCAGCGCGAGGTATTCCCAGTGCGCGGCATCGAACCCCACAACAAGGAGGCGTTCAAAAACATTGGCGGGCGGGTTCTCGATCAGTTGGCGATCCGCGCGTTGGACGGTGATCCAGTTTGCTTTCGCGAGTGCGTCATCGAGCGCGGCGGCGAGCGATTCGGCGGGCGGGAACCCGAGCGCGCTTGCGGTCCAGCCGCCATTGGCCAATTGGTCCAGCGCGCGCATCAGGCGCGCGGGTTCGCGCAGAGGCGAGTTCGCTGACTGCATCAACGCCGCGAGCAAGAGGTGCAGGTGCTCGCGCACCGCGAGGGCCGGCGCGCCGGGCACGCGCGCGCGGAGCCGGTCTCGCGCTTCGCCGGGGGTGAGCATGTGGACGGCGGCGAGGTGGATGTCTTCTTCGATCGCGCGCGCTTTCAGCGCGTGCGTATAGGCGCGATGCGGCGCGAGGACGGCCCACGGCGCGTCCGCGAGCAGCGCGTCGCGCGCGGCCGCTTTCAGCCAGTCGCGCGCGACCGTCCAAACGGAATCGAATCCAACGCCGAGGTGTAGGTGGACGCGCGCGGCCATGCGCCGAAGTCTAGCACAGGGAGAATGGCTCGCGAAAGATCCGTTCCCTCCCGCTCGCCTCGCGCGGATTTTATTTTTTCTGAAGTTGAATCGCGCCTTCCAGGTCGCCGAGGCCGGCGCGCTCCAAATCGGTCCAGAGGGTGCCGGGCCCGGCGTGCAGGATGTTGATGCGCACGTTGGGATTCAGGGCGCGCGCAAATTCCCAGAGCGCGAACGCCTGCGGGTCGCGGAAGGCGCGGGTTTTCAATTCGAATCCTTTCGCCCGCTCGCCCTCGACGAGTTCGACCACTTTCGCGGCGGCCTGGCCCAGGACGCGGGTTTTGTCCGCGCGGACGTCGGCGGTCGTTTTCTCGATTTCGGCGACTTTCTTCAGCGTTTCGGCCTGAATGTTGGCAACCTCGCGTTCCTGGCCGGCCTTGATTTCGGCGCGGAGTTTCTCGGTTTCCTGCGCAACTTGTTCGCGGCGCTGGTCGATCAGCGTCAGCTCGGTGTTGAGCTCGGCCTGCTTGCGCGCGGTGTTCTGCTTCTCCTTGTTCGTGAGGTCCTGTTCGACCGCGATGCTGGCCTGTTGGATCGGCGAGAGAATTTGCTCGGGCACGTTGACGTGCCGGATCAGCGCGTTGTGGATGATGATCCGCTTGTCGCTCAGCGCGTGGCGGAGCGCATCGGTCAAGTCGGTCTGGAACTTCTCGCGGCCTTCGCCCACGATGAAATCCTTCGCGCGATACGCGGACCCCTTGAGCCGCGATACGGAGAGAATCTGCGGCATGATGATCTTGTCCACCACCGCGGGCAGGTCGCCGTAGGTGCGGTAAATCCACGCGATGTGCTCGGGCAGCAATTCGAATTCGACGGTCATGTCGAGGCTGATCTCGAACCCGTCGCGCGAGGGGAATTCGACAAACTGGTCGAGGCTCAACATCGCCTCGCCGCCGACGACGGGTGCGGGCGGCAGTTTGCGGCCCGGTGCGGCGCTCGGCATGGGGCGGTCCGTGCGCGCCCAGTCCATCTCCGTCATCATCATTTGCGCGGACCCGGCGCTGCGCTCGCGCGCGAGGTATTCGCGCCGCTTTTCGGCCTGATCGGCGAGCGCGCGCTGGCTGAGCGCCTCGACGGCGACGTTTTGCGACGCGAGCGGGGCCTTCGTAATTACCGCGCCGCCGATTTTCCCGAGCAGCGAGACCTGGTTCACGCCGATCTCGAGCACGTCCACCTTCAGTTCCTTTGGATTCACGTAATACAGCCCCGGTTGCAGGATGTCGCTGCGGACGCCTTTTTCGCCCGGCCCCGCGAAGGCGCCGTCCGGCGGCTGCGTGCCGGAGAGGCTGGTGATCACGCCCGCGTAGCCGATCGGGATGCTGATGGCGTCCACGACATCGACCGTGTAGCCGTACGGGTTTAGCCGGTATTTGCCGGGTCCGAGCACGCCGCGCCGGATGCCTTTTTGTCCTTCCTCCGCGATGAACACGCCGTCCGGCAGTTCCGCGCCGAATTTGGCGGTCAGGATGCCGACCTTGCCGGCGGGAATGACGACCGCCGGCACGATCTCCCAGTCGTAGATCACCGGATTGCGAAAGTGGCGGCCTTCGGCGAGCGGCGCGGCCTGGATGCCCTTCTGGCCGGGCTCCGCGAGCAACTGGCCGGGCGGCAGCGGCGCGCCGGTCTTCGCCGTCACGATCGCCATCTGATCGGGCGCGACGTAAAACCGGCAGAAGAACCACAGCCATCCGCCCCACAGAAAAGCGGCGACGAGCGCGAGCGGCGCCAGTGCGAGCAGGAGCTTTTTCATTGAGCGCCTCCTTTCGAGCCCGGAAGGAACGGTCGGAAGAGTTCGCCGAGGCCGTCCTCCTTGTCGTTCGCGAGGATGTACCCGAACCGCGGGCCGATCTTTTGATAGAGCGCGTAGCGCGCGAAGTTGATTCCACCGCCGAACGCGGCCACTTGATTCGCGATCACCGCCGCCTGCGCCTCGTTATCGAGCTTGATCACGTCGCGCTCCGCCGTCGCGCGCGCGAGTTGCGCCTGCGCCTGGAAGGCGGCCGCGTCGCGCTCGAGCTGGGCGACGTCGAGCTCGCGCTCCGCCGCGGTGACCTGCACCGCCATGCCCTGCTGTGCGCGAATCACCGCGCGGATGCGTTCGGTCTCCTGCTGCACGCGCTCCTTGTTCTGCACGGCGAGCATCTCCTGCCGCACCAGCTCCGCCTTCGATTTCGCCTGTTCGATCTGCTGTTCGAACATCCGCGCGTTCTGCACCGCGACTTCGCGCTCGCGGATCACGCTCGCGATCTGATCGGGCGGCAGGATGTTGCGGACCAGCACCGACTTGACCGACACGCCCCACGGCTCGCACTTGTCGCGCAGGTGCGCTTCGAGGTTGTTTTGAAATTGTTGGCGCGTCTCACCGACGATGAAGTTGATCGCGGGCTGTTTGCTGCCCTCGATGCGGCTGAATCCGCGCGCGCGGGGCAGGATGATTTTCTTCAGCACGTCCTCCATATCGCCGATCCGGTGCGTCAGCAGCGCCGCGTTCGCGCGCTCGATGCTGAATTCGATCGTGCCCTCCACGTTCACCGTGAACCCATCCACCGTCAGAAAGCTGATCGCGTCCTCGCCGCTCAGCTCGAAGCGCTGGCTTTGCAGGTTCACCTCGACCACGTTGACTTGATAGGGATTCAGATAGTACGTGCCCGGATCGAGCACCTCGCGGATCACGCCCTTCCGGTTCCGGTTGACGAGGAATTCGTTGCGCTCCGCCTCGGGGATGTCGTCGTTCAAAACATCCTCGCCGATCAGCGACGTGACCACGCCGATGCTGCCGGGGCGGATCGACGTTGCGTCGAACAGCTCCACCTTGAAGGCATACGGATTGATGCGGTACTTGCCCGGCCGCAGCACGTCCGCGAGAATACCCTTCGTATCCTCGCGCGCGATGATGGCGCCGGGCGGCAGGTCTTTGCCGTACAACCGCGTGAGCACGCCGAGCTTGCCCGCGGGAATGTCCGTCACCCGGTGGAACCGCCAGCCCCACGTGTACGGGTTCTTAAAATAGCGCCCTTCCGGCAGCACCTCGAGCTGGATGCCCTTCTCGCCCGGCGCTGTCGCGAGGATCTTATCCGGCGGCAGGTCCGTCCCGGTCTTTCGGATCAGGATCGCGATCTGGTCCGGGCCCGGTTCGATTCGGCAGAAGAACCACCAGAACCCGACGCCGAACAGCAGCGCGCCGAACAGGAAAATCCCCGCAGTCGCCCCGCGCGCGGCGGGCGGCAGGCTGCGCGGCGTCATGCGTCCGGGAATCGGCGGCGGGGGCGGCAGGGTATTCATGGGCGAGCTCCAGATGGAGCGCCCATCCTACCGCGCGCGGCGAAAAAGTTCCATGCTATGTAAAAACTTTTTTTAAAACTTCCATGCTATGTAAAAACTTTTTTTCATCCGCGCGGCGAAATGGCCCTCGTTGGGCTGCGCCGCAAAGAGGACCTGCATGAAATCAAAACCGGTTTTTCATGCGCCGGACTGGGCGCGCGACGCGGTGTGGTATCAGATTTTTCCCGAGCGGTTCCGCAACGGCTCGCGCCGCAATGATCCGAAGCTCGCCGACATCACCGAGCGCGCGGTGCCCGGCTGGCGCATCGTCCCGTGGGGCCTCGACTGGTATGCGCCGGACCGGTGGGAGCAGCCGTTCGGGGATTTCTGGAAAACCGTGTTCTTTCGCCGCTACGGCGGCGACCTGATCGGCGTGCAAAAGAAACTCGGCTATTTGCAGGACCTCGGCGTCAACGCGATCTATCTGAATCCGGTCTTCATGGCGCCGTCGCTGCACAAGTACGACGCGAGCTGCCTGCACCACATCGATCCGACCTTCGGCCCGGACCGCGCGGGCGACATGAAGAAACTCGCGCGCGCGCGGGAGACCGAGGACCCCGCGTCGTGGGTGTGGACCGCGGCCGACCGGCATTTTTGCGAACTGCTCGCCGACGCGCACGCGCGGGGCATCCGCGTGATCATCGACGGCGTGTTCAATCACGTCGGCTGCCGCTTCTTCGCGTTCAAGGACCTGCTGAAAAACGGACGGCGCTCGCCGTACGCGAAGTGGTTCAAGATCAAGCGGTGGAACGACGACGGCACGTTCGAGTACGACGGGTGGTTCGGCCACAAAATGCTGCCCGAATTCGCGCAGACGAAAGACAGTCTCGTGCCGCCGGTGCGGAACTACATCTTCGATATTACGTCGCGCTGGATGGATCCGGACGGCGACGGGGATCCGTCGGACGGCATCGACGGGTGGCGGCTCGATGTCGCGTTTTGCGTGCCGCTGGGGTTCTGGCGCGCGTGGCGGCGGCATGTGAAGCGGATCAATCCGGACGCCTACCTCACCGCGGAGATCGTCGGGCGCGCGGACGACTACCTGCGCGGCGACACGTTCGACGCGGTGATGAACTACATGTGGATGTATCCGACGGTGAACTTTTTCGCGCCGCATGCGGAGCCGTACCCCGCGCGGACCGTGCGGCGGCGACTCGACGCCCTGCGCCGCGCATATCCGGCGGAGGCGCTGCCGGTGTTGCAGAACCTGCTCGACTCGCACGACGTCGCGCGTGTGGCGTCGATGCTGGAGAACATCCGCCAACCCATCGAGACCTTCGCCGAGTATTTCGAGTGCTCGCGGATCAAGCACCGCCCGGAATTCAAAACCACGCGGCCCGGCCTCGATGCGTGGCGCGCGCTGCGCCAGGCGATTGTGTTCCAGATGTGTTTCGAGGGCGCGCCGATGTTGTACTACGGAACCGAAGTCGGCATGTGGGGCGCGAACGACCCGTGCGATCGGCAGCCGATGTTGTGGGACGACATTTTGTATGACGACGAGCGCCACACGGTGAATGGCCTTGCGCGCCGGAGTCCGCGCGCGCCGGACCGCGAGCTGTTCGCGTTTGTGAAGCGGGCGATTGCGCTGCGGCACGCATATCCCGCGCTGAGGCGCGGCGCGCTGCGATGGTTGACCACCGGCAACGAGCGCGTGCTCGCGTTTGAGCGTCGGCTTGGCGAGGAGCGGATATACGCGTGGTTCAACACGGGCGACGCGGCGTACAGCGCAAAACTTCCGCGCGGCGCGCTGCGCGATTTATGGACGGGCAGTGAAATATCGCCGCGCGCGAAGGCGGAGGTGCCTGCCCGCGGCTGGCGGATTGTGCTGGCGACTTTTGTGTAGAGAACACGGGATCATCTGCTCTTGTTGCGGGAGCGGGCGGCTGAAGACGCGTGCGCTGATCGCGTCGCGCTTCGACTCTGCGCGGTATTCCTTGTGCTGTCGTTCCGCCGCTCTGCCGGCGGATGAGTAAAGTCAAAATCTGCGGCGAGGGAGCGCCGGAGCTGCAGCATTTGAATGGCGAAAGAAAACGGTCGGGCGGGATCTCGGAGCCGGCCGGGCTGTTGGAATGTCGCCCTCACCCCAACCCTCTCCCCCGCGGTGGGAGAGGGGGCGGCTGTGGACGCGGGCGGTTAGCGCTTCTGATGATGAACTGCCGCGCTCACCGCTCGCGGCTACAGAGCGGTTGATTTAGCGCGCGGTGAGACCCTTAAAACAGACGACCCGCGATCTGTGGGTGGGGGGGGCAGCAGGGTCCGCGGGCGTCTGTAGAATGTAAGATGGTTGGACGAGTTGGTTCTCGATTAATTCGCGTCGAATAGCACTCCAAATCCATTGGAGACCGCGCGGCCTTGCCAGGCCGGGCGCTCGGTGTTCATCGCCAGTTGATCGCCGCGTACGATGGCGCGGAATTCATGGATGCCGCCGCGGTCAAAGTAGTACGTCGTCACGACGGAATGGGCTACGTGTTCCTCGCCCGGCGCCAGCACAAAATATTTCGGGGCCGATTTACGATCGCCCCGGACCAAGTTGTCACGCTTGCCGTCCGGATAGACCCATGTGAGCAGTAAATCGGGATCGGCGGGAAAGAGAATCGGATCGGTGCCTACGTTGCGGATGGTTACCTTGAACGTTACCGGATCGCCAATCCGCGCGCGATACTTGTCCGGACTGAGCGTGACCTCGATTCCGCTCGCGTCCCGGTGATCCGCCAGATTACCAAGCTGGTTGGGCTTGTACGCCTGCCGGACCGAGCCGCAACCGGTGAGCATCGCGCCTGCCACGACGATTATCAGCGATTTGGCGATCATATCCATACAAATTATTAGTAAGCAGGCTGCATGCCAACAATCGCCCGCCGCCTAAACTACGCTACCGAATGCGGGCTGTATCGATTCAGTTATACGAATTAAACAGCGCCGATTAGCAGTATTGAGATCCGGGTTTCAAAATTGAAACACGCGTGGCACTCTACGGCTGGTCCGAAAATCAGCGAATCCCGAAGACGTGCGAGTAGTTTGAATGCGGTTCCGGTACTGATGCTGATTTCGAGGCCGAGGCCGAGGCCGAGGCCGAGACCGATTCCGATGGGGGGCGTTGCGCTATTTGAGGAGCAAGCCGGCGTCGGCGGGAAGCGCTTGCATGGCGGCGGGTTCCAGATGAAGCGAGGTGGCCGGCGCGTCCGATTCCGATTGGCGTTCGATTGCCGGTGCGGCGGTCGTAACGTCGGCCCAGGTGATCAATTCCAAGCGCCCGTCGTGATGTTCGACCAAGGAGGTGCAGCTTTCGACCCAGTCGCCGTCGTTGCAGTATTGGACGTCCTGAATGGAGCGGATTTCAGCTCGGTGAATGTGACCGCAGACCACGCCATCGCACCGGTTTTTGCGCGCGAGCTCGGCCAGCGCGTTCTCGTAGTCGCTGACGAACTTGCAGGCATTCTTGACTTTGTATTTGAGGTAGGCGGACAGGGACCAGTAGGGCAGGCCCATCGCGCGGCGGGCGACGTTGAACCAGTGGTTTATGATCAGCGCAGCGTCGTAGGCCTTTGATCCGAGCAATGCGAGCCACTTGTTATATTTGACAATGCCGTCGCATTCATCGCCGTGCAACACCAGCAGACGGCGTCCATCCGCCGTAGTGTGAACGAGTTCCTTTTTGATTGCGATGTGTCCGAATTCGAGATCGACGAACTGATGCAGAAATTCGTCGTGATTGCCGGGCAGATACACAACCTTCGCGCCCTTGCGCGCCTTGCGCAACAGCTTCTGCACCACGTCGTTGAAATCCTGCGACCAATACCACGTTTTCCGAAGCGCCCAGCCGTCGAAGATGTCGCCGACGAGATAGATGTATTGAGCCTCGTTATAGCGCAGGAAATCGAGCAAGGCTTGAGCCTTGCATCCGCGTGTGCCCAAATGTACATCAGATATCCAGATGGTTCGATAGTGGTTCACGATTGTGGTCCCGTTTTTTGCATGTTGACGCGCTATACCGGATCTACCTTGCCCAAGTTATTCACAACCATCATTAGGGTTTCATAAGGAGGACGTGTGAAATCGATGGCTCGAAGTGGCGATTTGATACTAGCTTACATCACTGCGCCGAACCACGCGACGGCGCGTCGGCTGGCGCGCGCGCTGGTTGAAGAGCGCCTCGCGGCGTGTGTGAATATCGGGGGTAGCATCGAGTCGATTTATCGCTGGAAGGGCACAATTGAGAAGGGGCGCGAGGTGGCGCTTGTGGTGAAGACACGCCGCGCGCTGCTTGCGCGGCTGACCCGCCGCGTCGCGGCGTTACACCCTTATGAGACCCCATGTGTGATCGCATTTCCGATTATAGGCGGCCACAACGCCTTTCTCCGCTGGCTTCGTGCGGAGACTGCTTGACGCGTTCGGGGCTATTGCCCAAACGGGTAATGATTCACGGTCTATTGATTCGTTCAGATAACAGCGGTCGGGTCCGGGCAAAAATAGCCCCCCTGCTTCGCGGACTCCTCCCAGGAGGGGACGCTATTCGGTCCCCTAATCCGGAGGGGTGCCCAAAGAGCGGGGTGGGTAAAGCCGCCAAAGAAGCCCGAAGGGCGGGGTATTTTTGAGCCACGTTTTGGCAACAACTCCGTTCGGGGTGACAGGGGCGGAAAGTAGATTGGCCGCAGGCCTCAACCGCGGCGCGTGGGCGATTGCAGGTCGGGGTCTGCGAGGAAACGCACGTCTTTGATGCGGCCGTTGCCGAAACGGCCCTGCAATTTTTCGAGCATGGCTTGCTTGCCGTAGCGCGAGAGTTCGTTCAGCCATGCGGCGTTGCTGACATAGACGGATAAAACGCCGCGTTGAATCGCGCCGGGTCGCGCGCGGCGGGCGACGGCGTCGCCGACGAGGGCGTGCCATTCGGCGATCAGTGTTTGTTCCCAAACCCGAGCCTCCAAGCCCACCTTTTTCAGAAGATCCGCGGCGAGTTCACCGATTTGCGCGGGGCCGCCGCCCGTGGGCGCAGGGCATTCGGCGGGAAGCTGGAAGCGCTCGCGCTCCAATTGCCAGCGGCCCTTGTTCGGTCGCCGACGGCGTGAAGTGGCAGCCATGACGGACGATCACGACTTGGGCGGCGATCGGCGACAACCGTGCCGCACCAACCAATCCACCGCGGCGCGCTCCCACCCGATGTCACGGCCGGCGCGCTCGCTCTCGTACCATTTGTGCAGCAGGATCTCGCGCTTCATTTGCTCCCATTGCTGCACAAGCAGCGTGTTGCGCACCCATGCATCGGCGTCCGAAATATCTGAACTGTCTTGACCGGACATGAGGAATCCACCCGTTGAGGAAATAATGCGCATTCTGTTCGATTTTCGTCAAGGCATACTGCGGCGGCCCGCGGGAAGCGTTTCAAGCGTTTTATATTTATATTTTTCGTGACAAACACCGGCGAGCGGGTTAGCTTTTTATTTAATCGTGGTTCAAAATTTATTTGATTGAAGGGAAGTTGATGAAAATCCGCGCGCTTTTCGGAATTTTTACGCTGGCGTGGGGGCTGACCGCAGGCGCGGCGCCGCCGAACACTCCGACGTTGGACGGGCGTATGCTGGAATATGACGCGGAAGACCTCCGCGCGTCCTACACCGGGGGCGGCGGAGGTTTTGGGCCGGGCAACGTCCTCTCGAATCTATTCGTGACGTGGGACGCGGATTATCTGTACATCGCGCTGCAAGGGGCGGAGGTGGACAACAAGCTCGTCGTGATGCTTGATGTCGATCCCGACAACGGCACCGGCGCCACCACGACCACGAACTGGAGCGGCGTCGCGCCGTCCTATATTGAGTACAACGATGTCGGTTGGCGGAAGTCTGACGCCGGCGGCGCTGTTCCTTTTGGACTCGATTATCAGATAGCCTCCGAGGGCTTCTTCAACAACGTCATCCAAATCATCTATGACGGCGAAGCCGCGCCGAACACAAATAACGTGTTGATCCTGTTCGATTCGGGCAATGGCGCGAACCCGCAGGGCTCGCCGGTGGATATGGTCGTTCGAAGCGACGGCACCGCATGCGCGCTCAACGGCATTGAAGCGCGCATTCCCTGGAGCACGCTCTATCCGATGGCGGGGCCAGCCTCGAATCGGTTCGGCACGGTGTTGACCGGCGAGGTCATTCCGCGCGGCGCGAAGCTCCGGATGTTCGCGAATATCCACAACAACAATCCGGGCAGCGCCTACAGCTCGAACGATGCGATTCCCGAGCAGGTCAGCCCGAACGCCTCGTGGAGCAACGGCCTGCTCGTCACCGACACTTATCTCGACATCGAGCTCGATCTCGACGACGACGGATTCCCCGACCTTGGCGTCGGCGACGTGAACGCGCCGCATATCGAATATGCGTCGGGCATTCAAAATCTATATCAGGTGTTTGTCGGATTGAGCGAGGCTGTCGCGCCGTTGTATGCGACGAATGTTCAGCACTGGCGCGTCGGCACGGATATTCCGACTGAGGCGCAGGCGCTCGACCCGCGCAGCGTGTTGCTCACGGTTCCCAACGCGCTGCCCGCGGCCGGCACGCTGGTGCTGGTGACGGCAACCAATCTGCAGGACGCGGCGGCGAATCACCGCCCGCTCGAATACTGCTTGTTCACTTCCGCGAGTGGATTGACGAACGCGCTCACCGTGCGCTTCGTGTTGGAAAGCAACTCCGGCCTGGGTCAAACGCCGGGCGCGAGCGAATTCTTTGTCAATGGCGGCTCGTATCCGCTCGCGTTCGGCTTCCCGCCGGCGACGAACAGCCCGCTCTCCGTGTTGAGCGGGTCGCTCTTCTACCGCGATGTCACCTTCCCGCCGGGCACGCCGGCCGTGTTGAACTACAAGTTCAGCGGCCGCCTCACCGGCACGGGCACGAACACCTATGAAGCGGTGCGTCTGGTGGATTTCGCGAGCGCCGCGCGCCGGTTGACGCTGCCGACCAATGCCACCTTCCTTGTCGTCACCGACTACCTCGGCGCGGCCGCCGCGCCGTACCGCGATCCCAACACGCCGGCCGATTTCAACGCGCTGTATCTCGACGCGCGCCGCGGCGATGCGGGTGTGCGTGAGCGCACCACGGTGACCTTCCAGCTCGATCTCTCCGGCCGCAACCGCAGCGGTATCAGCCGCGTGCTCGTGCAAGGGTCGGACCCGCTGCGCGGGTTCAATACCGACGGCTCGGTCTCCGATTGGGCCGGCAGCGGCGCGGTCGGCTGGAGCGTTGGCGGCCTAACGCTCTATGATGATGGAACCAACGGCGACGCGGTCTCGGGCGACGGCATCTACTCGCGCACGTGGCTGTGGTCCGTGGACGGCACGGATGACACTGCGGTCCCGAACTTCCCGTATTCGCTCGTCGGCGGCGATTTTGATACGCCGCCATATACTGGTTCCGGATGGGCCGATCGCCGCAGCCCGCGCAGCGTGATTTATAAATATTATGTTTTGAAATCCGACAGCAGCGTGCTTGAAAGCCCGGCATCCAATATCGAGATGTATCTCGAGGACCCGACCGCGACGAACATCACGCTCGCCCCGTTTATTTGGGACAACAACGATCTTCCGCTTCCGCCGCCCTCCAATGCGCCGACGATGGTCGCGACCATTCCACTGACCGGCAACCAGGTGCGCGTTCTGTTTGAAAATCAGCCGAGCGAATTGCAGCACGGCATCATCCTTAGCACCAATCTCGTGCAAGGCTGGCTCGACTACGGATTGCGCGCCGTCGGAAGTGGAGGCAACTGGACCGCGTTGGTGCGCAACGCAAACGCGGCGCACGAATTTTACGCCGCATTCGCAGGTCCGCCAAAGCAGGACATCGGAATCTGGTTCGAACCAAATCCGCTCCCGAGCACGGGCGGCACGTTGCGCGTTTGGTACCGCCAACACGGCAGAAGCATCGCCGGCGCGCGCGACGTGGGGTTGACCGGTCCATGGAATGGTTGGGGGCCGGGCGCGCCGATGACGTTCGTCGGCGACGGCGCCTGGTATTACGATCTGCTGGTGAGTGAATCCGCCTCTACGACGGTAATCTTCAAAGCGCGCACCGTGTCCGGCAACTGGGACTTTGGGCCGGATGTCTATGCCTACAAAGGCACGGGGCGCGCGTCGTGGACGCCGCAATCTCCGACAAATGGCGAAATTTTGACCATCACCTATGACAACGCGACCGGTCCATTGACCAACTCTCCAACCGTGAGCGCATGGCTCGGATATGACGAGCCTTGGTTCGGTTCATCTGCAATTCCCATGACGAATATTGGCGGCACGCTGTGGGAAACGGCGATAACCGTTCCAACCAACCCGGTGTTGAGCGTCAACTTCGTGTTCCGGAATGCCTCGGGCACCATCTACGATAGCGAATCAAGCCCCGGCGGCCGGCAGTATCGCGTCTTCATCAACCCGCCACCCTATCCATGAATATGCACATCCGTTCAAAAGGATTCACGCTCATCGAGCTGCTGGTCGTGATTGCGATCATCGCGATCCTCGCCGCGCTGTTGAGTCCGATGATGTCATCGGCGATTGAGAAAGCCCGGCGTTCCTCCTGCCGCAGCAACCTGCGGGAGCTGGGACTCGCGTTGAGTCTCTGGGCGCAGGACCACGACGGCTGGCTCGTGTTGCGCGGCGACTCGCCTAACTATGTCAGCGGCAACCTGCAGGGCGAGTATCCGATGCGAAACCATGTGCTCAAGCTGGCATCGAACAACTACGTCCGCACGACGCGCCAGTGGTTGTGTCCCAGCGACAAGGTGGACGGCCCGGGCGGGACGTTGCAGGTGGTGGATCCGAAGACCTTCTTCGGCACCGGCGCCAACACCTACGACACGCGGCGGCATTGCAGCTACATGTATGTGGCCGGGCACAATCAATCTTCTTCGCCTGAAAGCCCCAGCTTCGCGCCTGTATTGGCGGATGAGTCCAACGAAATTGAAAACGGCGCGGCGACACCGGGCAACATGCCGGACATCGGCCCGAACGACAATCACGGCGCTAATTTCCGAAATGTGCTTTATCTGGACGGTTCCGTCCGCGCGCACGAGACGGCGGATGCTGCCAACGCCATTTTTGACGGCCTGGTTGCGCCCAATCGGTTGCAGAGCGTCGATTAGAATTCCGGCCGAGTTCTAGCGACGGGCTTTTGCTTGGAAAGACACAGGGTCTAACACCCACCCCCCGCTTCGCGGACCCTTCCCAGGAGGGGATCTTAAGAAAAATCCCCTCCTCCGGAGGGGTGCCCGAAGGGCGGGGTGGGCAAATCCGCCACAAAGAGGCCGAAGGCCATGGTGGGTATAAATACCTCCGAGTGCCGAGAATGTGTTGATGCGACAAAAATACGATGAGAATCGACGGATCCGCGCGCTACAGCATTTCCACCATCAGGTCAATCAGCACGATCTCCGGATTCGAACGAATAAACTCGCTGACTTCGGCGAGTCGTTTTTCGACCACTGCCTTTTCCGCTGCGACGGTAACAATCGCGAGCTGCGCGGATTGCCACAGGTCTTGATCATCAACCTCGGCGACGCTGACATTCATTTTGTTCAGCATCCGGTCCTTGAGGCTCCGCATGACCATTCGCTTGTCCTTCAGCGAGCGCGCGGAAGGAATCGACAAGCGGGCTTGCAAACACCCGATAATCACGGAAGCTCCAACAGGGCGAGCAGATGCGCGAAGGCCATTTCTGCGATGCGACGCTGACCCTCCGCGTTCGGATGGATACCGTCCTCGAGATTCAACTCCGACACGCCGCCGACGCCTTCGAGCATGAACGGCCATAGCGCGACGCCGTTGCGTTCCGCCACCCGCGAATAAACCGCTTCGAACGCGCGAGCGTAGGTCTCGCCCATATTCGGCGGCGCGCGCATGCCCGCCAGCAGAATTCGAATTTCAGGATTGGCGGCCCGCGCGCGGTCGATGATCGTTTGAAGATTGCGCTCCAGTTCGCCCGTCGCGAGGCCGCGCAGTCCGTCGTTGCCGCCGAGGGCGACGACGAGGGCGTCGTAGCGCCGCGTCATCAACCATTCCATGCGCCGTACGCCGCCGGCGGTCGTATCGCCGCTCACGCCGGCATTCACCAGCTCCACCGACAATCCCGCTTCGCGCAATTTCTGCTCCGCAAGGGCGGGCCAAGCCTGTTCAAGCGTCAGTCCGTACCCTGCTGTCAAGCTGTCGCCAAGGCACAGCACCGACCATGTGGGCGAATCGGCGCGGGCTCCGAGAACGAGGGCAAGCCAGATTGAGCAAAAAATTGATTTCCACATACGAACCACCAAACACGCAGCGCCGTTCAAAATCAAGTCCGCGCGAATTTCCCGCACCGGATCGAATCAATCCGCTCGCGCCTACATGCCCTTTGTCGGCATTCGAAAGATGCCCGAGCATAAAGGCTTTGAACACGCCCTCTCCCGAATGCCGAAGGCGATTGGGAGAGGGCTGGGGTGAGGGCTTTCGTCCTCAGCGCCAAGTGGCGAATTCAACGGAATGGCGTACACTGAACGCGATGAAAACCAACTTAAGCGTGCGAACGGAACGGCTGGCCAAGTCCTTTCCGGTGAACGGCAAATCGTTGACAGTCCTCACGGACATCGACTTGGCCGTGCCGGAGGGCGCGACGTGCGCACTGGTCGGCCCATCGGGTAGCGGGAAGACCACGCTGCTCGGCCTATGCGCCGGCCTCGATGCGCCGACCACCGGGCGCGTCGAATTGCTCGGACGCGATCTCGCCGCGCTGGACGAGGAGTCTTGCGCGCGGCTCCGTCTCGAAGAAACCGGTTTCGTCTTCCAGTCGTTCCACCTCGTGCCGACCTTGACCGCGCTGGAAAATGTCATGCTGCCGCTCGAATTGCGTAGCTTGCCGGATGCTGCTGAGCGCGCGGCAGACTGGCTGGCGCGCGTGGGACTGGGCGATCGGATGAAGCATCATCCGTCCCGCCTGTCCGGCGGCGAGCAGCAGCGCGTCGCGATTGCGCGCGCGTTCGCGGGCGCGCCGCGGGTCCTGTTTGCGGACGAGCCGACGGGGAATCTCGACGCGGCGACGGGCGCGCGCGTGATCGACCTGCTCTTTGGGTTGAACGAGGATGCCGGCACGACGCTGCTGCTCGTCACGCACGACCCTGAAATCGCGCGCCGCTGCGCGCTTCAAGTGAAACTGCGCGCGGGCCGCGTGGAGGAGATCGCGCGCGGTGTAGCGCCCGCGCGCACGGCATGACGCGGCTCCGCAACATCGGGTGGCTGGCGTGGCGCGACATGCGCGCGCAGCCGATGGGCTTCCGGCTCTATGCGCTGGCGTTAGGACTCGGCATCGGCGCGATGGTCGCGGTGGCGTCGTTCCGCGACAGCATGGCCGATGCGTTGGATCGACAGGCGCGCGCGTTGCTCGGCGCGGACCTGTCCGTGCGCGCGCGACGCGCGTTCAGCGAGGAGGCGCAATCCTTCCTCGCGCGCGTCCCCGGCGAACAGGCGGATGAAAGCCAGTTCCGCACTATGGCGTGGTTTCCCGAGACCGAGCAGGCGCGCTTCGTGCAGGTGCGCGCGATTGAACCGGCGTATCCGTTTTACGGCGCGCTCGACACCGATCCGCCCGCGGCGGCTACGCGCTTTCACGAGGATGCGTACGCGCTGGTGGAACAAAACGCGCTAATCCAAGCGGGCGCGCAGGTCGGATCGCGCATACGCCTCGGCGCGCGGGAATTTATTGTCGCGGGCACGTTGCTGCGCGCGCCGGGCGAATCGCCGTCGGAGGCGTTTATCGCCCCTCGTGTCTATATTCCGCTGCGGTTTGTTGAAGAAACGGGGCTGGCGCAGCCGGGCAGTATGGTGTCGCATCGCCGCTATTTCAGGCTGCCGGAGGGCGAGCCTGCGGACGATTGGCAGGGCCGGATCAAGCGGCGCCTGGCCGGCGAGCGCCTCGAAGTGGAGACCGCCGAGGGGCGCAAGCGATCGCTGCTCGGCGCGGTCGATCCGCTCGCTCGTTATTTGGGCTTGGTCGGGTTTGTCGGACTGCTGCTCGGTTGTGTCGGCGTCGCCGGCGCGGTGCATCTCTACGTGACGCGTCGGTTGCCGATGGTCGCCATGCTTCGCTGCATCGGCGCGCCGCGCGGCTTTTGCGAAGGCGTATTTCTCGCGCAGGTGCTCGCGCTGGCGCTCGCCGGCGCAGCCGTCGGCGGAGCATTGGCGGCGGCGGCGCTGCCCGCCGTGTCCGCATGGATGAGCGGATTTCTCGCGGCCGAAGTCGATGCCTCGCTCAATGCGCGCGCACTCGCGCTGGGGTTGGGGGCGGGCCTCTTGTTCAGCGCGGGCTTTGCGGCGCTTCCGCTGCTTGCGGTGCGAAAGATCGCGCCCGCGCGCGCGATGAGCCGGTTTTCGGACGAACGCGAATCCGTCTGGCGCGATCCGGCGCGGCTCGCGACGGCCGCGCTCCTCGCGGCAGCGGTGGTCGGCTTTGCGGCGCTGCAGGCGGGAAATGTCCGGCACGGTATGGGACTCGGCGGCGGGCTTGCGGCGGTATTCGCCGCGCTCGTGCTGCTCGCGCGCGGTTTGCGCGCGGCGGCCCGCGCGCTTGCCGCGCGGCTGCCGTGGCTCCCCGCGCGGCATGCCGTGGCGGGGCTGTACCGGCCGGACAACCAGACGGCGATGATGTTGTCCGCGATCGGGCTGGGCGCGTGTCTGCTCGCGGCGCTGCATGTCGCAGAGCGTTCCGTGCGCGGGACGCTGACGGTGTATCGCGAGCCGGATCAGCCGACGCTCGTGCTGATCGACGTGCAGCCCGATCAGCGCGCGGAGATGGCGGACACCGCGTCGCGCGCGGGGTTCCCGCCGCTGAACGAAACGCCGATCATTACAATGCGCCTGGATGCGCTGGCAGGCCGCGATGTGGCGGAGGTGATGCGCGATCCCGCGAAGCCCGTGCCCGAGTGGGCGCTGCGGCGCGAGTATCGCGGCACCTATCGCGCGGCGATGTTTCCGACGGAACGCCTGTTGGCGGGCGCGTGGATTCCGCGGTGGAATTCGTCAGAACATCCAGCGGGCGCCGCCGCGCCGATCTCGATCGAGCGCAGTATTGCGCAGACGCTCGGCGTGGGACTGGACGACGAACTGGTGTGGGATGTGCAGGGCGTCCCGCTTCGCACGCGGATTGCGAGCATACGCGAAGTCGATTGGCGCAGCATGAAGCCGAACTTCTACGTTGTGTTTCCCGAAGGTCTGCTTGAGGCCGCCCCGCAGACATGGGCTCTATTTGCGCGCGCACCGGACGCCGGCAGCGCGGCGGTGTTGCAGCGCGCGGTGGCGGAGCGGTTCCCGAATGTATCGGTGATCGATCTCGCGCTGGTGTTGTCGTCGGTGAACACGGTGTTGGGGAAGCTCGGCGACGCCGTGCGCGGGATCGCGTGGTTCGCGCTCGCGGCGGGCGTGCTGGTGGTGGCGGGTGCGGTGCGCGCGAATCGCGAACAGCGCGAGCGGGAGTGGGTGTTGATGCGAACGCTCGGCGCGCCCGCGCGGCATTTGATTGCCGTTTCCGTGATCGAGCACGCGCTGCTCGGGTTGCTGGGCGGGCTGGCGGGCGTCGGGTTGGGCGCGGTGTCCGGCGGCCTGGTGGCCCGGCAGTTGCTCAAAATCGATCCGGATTACGGCGCCTTTGCGCTGGTGTCCGGCGTGGCGGCGCTTGCGCTGCTGACCGCACTGCTCGGCCTCTTCGCCGCGCGCCCCGGCCACGCCCCGCCGCTCGAGCGGCTTCGCCGGTTGGAGGTATAAGGGCATGCTGCCCGGCCTGGAACTGTCGTCTGCGGGGTGGGCGCTCGCCTGCGCTGCTGCGCTGTTGGTGGGAATTGCCAAGACCGCGCTGCCGGGAATGGGGATCGTGGTGGTCCCGATGCTGGCGATGGCGCTGCCGGCGCGGTTATCGGTCGGCGCGTTGCTGCCGTTGTTGATCGCCGCGGATGTGGCCGCGCTCGCGTTATACCGTCGGCACGCGGACGGGCCGCTGTTGATGCGGTTGCTTTCGCCGACGCTGTTCGGGATCGGCGCCGGTGTGCTCGTGTTGCGGTTCGCGGGCGACGCGCAGGTGCGGCCGCTGCTCGGCGCGTTGATTCTCGGCATGGTCGTGTTGGAGCTCGCGCGCCGCGGCGCGGGGTGGACGCGGCTGCCGCACGCCGCATGGTTCACGCGGCTGACCGGCGTGGCGACCGGATTTTCGACGACCGTAGGCAACGTCGCCGGACCGATCATGAATCTGTATTTGTTGAGCCGCGGAATGGAGAAGTCCGCGTTCATGGGCACGATCGCCTGGTTTTTTCTCGCGGTGAACACGATCAAAGTTCCGTTGTTTGCGGGGCTCGGCATGATCACGCCGGACACGTTGAGGCTCGATCTGCTGTTGCTGCCCGCCGTCGGCGCGGGTGTGTGGATCGGGCGCGGTCTTCTACCCCGCATTCCCCTTATGCTGTTCGAGCGTCTGATCCTGACCCTCGCCGCCCTCGCCGCCGCGCGTTTGCTGGTGTGAGCGACCGTTCAGGGGCGATTCAAAGAGGCTGAGTGCCTTATCCCTGATGCATCACTTGAGATGAGAGAGGCGTTGGTTGCTAGCGCGCGGAACTTTCGCTCCGTCCGGGCAAGCCGGACGGGGGCGCGAAAGATCGAGCCTCTGGCGGGATTGATTCAAAGAGGCAAGCCGGACGGGGGCGCGAAAGATCGAGCCTCTGGCGGGATTGATTCAAAGAGGCAA